>DEHC01000012.1:17968-18094 GCA_002351705.1 Gammaproteobacteria bacterium UBA2810
TGGCTTTGAAAAACTCAGATGATTAAGGGATGTGACGCTTAACAGGCTGTACCACTCTTTCCGGATCCGGTAAAGCGCCTGGTGCAGGACTCGTCGGCCGTTTAAAACAATCGAGTAGGCGGATGT
>DEHC01000064.1:0-5238 GCA_002351705.1 Gammaproteobacteria bacterium UBA2810
CATGACCAGCTATGACACATATATGCCCATTAAAATTTGATCGGCTTCCAGTCGGAGGTTACCATTCCATACAGAAACAGCACGCACTGATCTGCCTTTCAATATGCATCGCAGGATCTGCGGCTGCTCTCCCGGAATCCGGCGCTTGGCACAGAGTGCTCATCCCGGAATTTATACAAGACATGAAACATGACAAGAAAGATATTCATCAAATGACAGAACGTATTAAGACAGACAGCAGGGATCGCATAGAAAAGATTCAGAAAGAGATCGACAGCGATCACTTCAATACAATGAACGATCTGCTCTTCAAATTTACCTTCGGCAGAGAGGAACGCAAGCACATAACCATCGATTTCCTGAACACCGTGCTCAGAAAGTCACTCGGTCACCTGATTAAGGATATTACGTTCATACCGACAGAGCAGATCCCGCAGAACGAGGCAGACAAAACTTCACTGTTTGACGTTGCCTGCGAGCTTGATACAGGCGAGCATGTGGATGTAGAGGTGCAGGTTATCAACCATAAGAACATGAGACAGAGAGCCTTGATGTACTGCGCTGAGATGTATGTCAACGGGCTGCCTGCCGGCGAGGATTACAGGAACGCTCATCATGCTCTCACGATCAACATTCTCGCCTTCAGACTCCTGCCGCAGAAATCCCCGCATGCGGTGTATAGTATGAACAATCTGGAGTCTGGCGACGTGCTGGATAAGGGAATGGAGGTGCATTTTCTTGAGATCCCAAAATTCCTGAGGGCCGGAAAGAAGGCAATCATGGATCTGACAAAGATGGAGCGCTGGCTGGCGTATTTTGCGAACCGCCTGAGCAGGCAGGAGAAGAAAGAGCTGACAATGCTCGATCCGGCGATCAGCGATGCCTATGATGCGGCCAGGATCTTTTTCCAGAACGAGGAGGAACACATGAATTACATCAAGCGCGAAATAGATCTCATGGATTACCGTGCAGACATTCAGGATGCAGAGGAGCGCGGTGAGAAACGCGGTGAGAAACGCGGTGAAGAGCGCGGTATAAAAATCGGAGAGGAGCGCGGTGAGGAGCGCGGCATAAAAATCGGAGAAAAACGCCTGTTAAGGCTTATGCAGCTTCTGACTGCACAGAACCGCAATGATGAAATTGCAAGGGCTATGACAGATGAGGCTTACCTCCAGGAGCTGTACCGCGCTTACAGCATCTGAGGCAGGTCTGCAAGACATAATGAAACAGCAGCACTGCTCTATGAATCAGAGCAGTGCCGCCATGTCCGGGCGCCTTTCTGCTCTGCTTTCAGGCTCCCCAGTGTCTGACTGTCACGCTCAGAATCCTTTTGCATTCTGTCGCAGCGTGTCAGCAGGGTATGTATTTACGATGCAGAGACCCCGGAGCATTTCAATGAGATTTTGGGATTCCTGAGGTCAGCAGGGACCAGCCCTGCCTGCGAAATGACAAAGGTGAAACGCTGGCTGGGGTATTTTGCGTACCGTACGGAAAACATAAGAATGAGCTGGCGGTGGGCGAGATGCAGTTGAGGCCATTTTGAGCAGTATGGATGAGTGCATGAGCTATTCAATCAACTGCGGGATATCGCGTATGGATTACCTCGCAGACATACAGGACGCTGAGGAGCGCGGTGAAAAGCGCGGTGAAAAGCGCGGCTTAAAGATCGGCGAGAAACGCGGTGCAGAGCGTGTCGCAAAACTCGTGAGGATTCTGACAGCAGAGAACAGGAAGGATGATATTTCCCGGATCATAGCTGACAGAGAATACCTTCATGAACTGTTCCGCGCATTCAATCTATAAGGAAATGCACTCCCGGATAAAGCATTCCGGGTCTCCTCTGCACTGCCGTAAGACCTTCAGAGAAGAGGCGCGCGCTCAAAGTACCGTGTGTCACATAGTATGCGCTTCCCGCATCAGGCTCCCGGGAGATCAGACTGGCCTGCCGGCAGTTAAATTGCTCTACCGGAGATATTTCTCAAACGTCTCCTTCTTCCGCGGCCACTCCTCAAGGATGATGTCCAAGATCCTGACGCCTTGGTTCTCTCCCATGAGGGAGTCTGAGGCGTCATAGCAGAAGCCCAGATCGCCATGAGCGCACAGTCAGGATCATGAGAATCGCGCCTTGTACAGTATCTGAGACACCGGAGGTCATCAAAGACATAACTAAGTGCGAGGCACAAGGCCTCGGCGGCCGCACGAAGGCTCACCTCTGCTGCTGCCCCTGGTTAGGTAACGGCCTGCAGCTGAAGCCGCAGGAGAGGAAAGATGCAGATGACGTCCTGAGAGCATCTCCGCGTATGAGAGCGATCCTCACAAGCCTGCCTTCAGTAACACTGATATCCGACCAGAAAAGCCCGCAGTCCCTCATAAAATCTCCTGTCAGCCCGCAGGTGCCGCAGATTCCCGGGTGAGACCCTGATGTACCGGCCTGCCTCACGTTCTCAGAGCTCAGGGCCCTGAGGGCAGCGGCCTCATCAGGAGGCCTCCGGATGCCTCTGCCACTTTTTAGTCAGAATCGGCAGTCCGGCTATTCCTCATCCTCACACTCATCCCAGGAGAGCGAGCCGTCATAGTTAGGGTTCGGGCACGCCTCGTCATACTCCTGCCAGCAGGCAGGAAGCCCCCGGCACATCCAGTCGCAGCCGCGGTCCTCGAAATAGTCTCTCATTACCTTTCTGTGATCATCCGGATCAGGCTCGAAGGAGCGGGCCTCGGCAAGGCGGATCTTTTTCAGCTCTTCCCTGGAATTTGCGTGAATGGCCTTTTTCCTGTCCCTACCTGTCGCCTTGTTGTAGAAATAGGCGTCGTACCAGCCGTCTCTGAACTGTTCACGTTCAAACTCATCCGCTTTGTCATAGGCCCGTAGTTCAGAGTCAATCCAGGCAAGAGTCTTCGTGCGGTAGAAGTCCCGGAGCTCCGGATGCTTCCTCCAGGCGTCCCTGGCCCACTTCTCGGGGTCCTCAGTCATGTCCCAGAGGTCAGCTGCTTCCCCGCTCAGGCCTGATTCTTCCGCGGACTCACTCTCCTCATCATCCGGGCTTTCCTCACTGCCCTCACCGTCTTCATCATCATCTTCTTCCTCAGCTATGCCGAGCAGATCATAGAGGCCCCCGAGGAAAGTGAAATAATCCTTGTAAACCAGACTGTCATCAAGCCTGCCTTCCTCGGTAAAGTACACGGCGAACCTGCCGCTCCCCTTCTCAAAGATGACGGTATCCCCGTTGCACATCGCGCCGACAACGACCCAGGCATCGTCAGGCCTGTTCCCGTCAGCTGCATCAATAAGCGGAAGATGGGCGGCGCCGTACATCTGGCATCCGGCCGGCAGGAAGAGCTCGCCTCCGTCGCTGAAGGCGAGCCATTCCCGGTACTGCTCAGGGAGCCTGATCCCGTTTTTCCTCTCAAATTCAGAGATCTGCTCCGGTGTGGCAGGATCAAGGAAATTCATATTTCCCTGGCTCCTCAGCGTACCGGCAATTTTTCTCAGCCTTTCAGAAACCATAGTTCTCTCCATTAAGGCACAGCATCACAGCGCAGGATAGGACATTCATGTTATTTGTCAGGTAAAAGGGACTCTTCGCTTTCCGGACGGGGAGCCCGGCAGGGAGGCGGCAGTGCATTACTGCCTGCCCTTCGGGGCGTACATCTTGTAGATGAGCTGCGCCTCGGCCTCCTTGATCTCGCACTCGTCGATGATCTCCGCGAGGGGGGCGCCGTGCTGGGCCATCTTCACCGCCCTGCTGTACATCTTGGCGTCAGGATCCTGCGACTCGACCTCGTTGAGGCGGTCAGCAATGTCCTGCAGGTCCTTCTCGGCCTCCGCGAGCCTTGCGGCGGTGTCCGAGAGCCCCTCGCGGATCTCGGTGAGGGAGGCGCCGAGCTTGAGGGTGAGCTCGCGCGTTCTGTCATTGTCCTTCCTGAGCGCGGCGAGCCCTCCGCTGCTCCGCTCGGAGAGCTCCCCGCGGAGGCGCTTCAGGCTGATGAACAGCCACACGACCGCGCCGCCGATGAGGACGGTCAGCACGGCCACGCAGAGGACGATTACGGCGTTCCGGTCAAGCATCTCAGGACGCGAACTGGCTGATTTCGTCCCACTCGTTGTCGGAGAGGAGCTTGTTGAGATCGACGAGGATGAGGAGATCCTCCTTCCTGTTGGAAACGCCCTGGATGAACCTTGCGCTCTCCTCGGTGCCGACGCTCGGGGCCGGGTCAATCTCGGAGGCCTTGAGGTACACGACCTCGGCGACGGAGTCGACCAGGATTCCGACCACCTGCTTCTCGGCCTCGATGATGATGATCCTCGAGCTGTCGGTGACCTCGGCCGGCATAAGCCCGAACTTGAGCCTCGTGTCGATTACTGTGACTACGTTGCCGCGGAGGTTGATGATGCCGAGGACATAGTCAGGCGCTCCCGGGACCGGGGCTATCTCGGTATAGCGGAGAACCTCCTGCACCTGCATGACGTTGACGCCATAGACCTCGTTCTCAAGCTTGAAGGTAACCCACTGGAAGACTTCCTCGCTGGTCTTCTCCTCAGCGGGCTTGTCATTCTTCTTCTCATCCACTGCAGCCATCTTAATTCTCCGTCGTTGCCGGAGGAGACATCCCCCGGATCCTAAACCATGACCGTTACGATCTTATATCAACACCCTGCTCAAGAAGCTTGACCAGCTCCTCAACATTGAGCAGGACACACATTTTTGTCTTGACGATGCCGGCAAGCCAGGGCCTCTGCCCCGGTGTCTCGCGCCACTTGACGCTCTCCCCGTCAACCTTCTCCGAGCTCAGGAGCTCGTGGCAGCCGATGGCCCAGCCGCTCGATCCGAGGTGGATTACGTAGCGGTAGGGCGCAAGCGCGGACTGGTCGCTCTCCGGTACCATCCACTTCACCGTATCGACGATGCGGAACTTCCGGTCGCGGACCGGCATCATCCCGAGGTACCAGGCGGGGCCCGGCATCCTCGTGATCTGGGCCATGTTGCTGATGCCCCCGAGATCCGCGAGCCTCACCGCGAGCTTTATCCCGCCGGCGGTGAAGAAGAGGCACTGCCTCTCCCCCTCATACCTTATATTGTTCCACTCCGGCTCCTCGGCCTTCACGGAGGAGGCGGCCGCAGCCTCCGCTGCTGCCTCCTGCTCCTCCCTGACCCCGGCAAGGTGCTTCTCCGAGACGAGCTCTCCGGTTTCAGACGCCACTGCTGTCTCAGTCTCTGCCTGAGTCTCTGTCTCTGTCTC
>DEHC01000064.1:5359-27140 GCA_002351705.1 Gammaproteobacteria bacterium UBA2810
CCCGACGGACGGAACGGCGGCAATGAGCTCGCGGAGCTTTTTCCTCTCCTCGGTCTCGGGCTCGGCCTCGAGCACGGGCCTTGCCTCAGGCTCAGCCTCAGGAAGAGGCTCGCGCGCAGGAAGAGGAGCCCTCTCAGGCGCTGCAGCCTCCGGGGCAGGCCCGGGGGCAGACGACGGCTTCTTCAGCTCGGTGTCCCTGAACATCGACTGGAAATAGCCCTTCATCGCCTCGAGCTGAAGATCCGCGCTCATAGCTCAATCCCCTCAAGCTTCATCATGCTCACGAAGAGATCATGGTAGGCGAGGCTCCCGCGGCTCTCCGGATCAAGGAGCGGCAGCGGCACATGCTGCTGGCTCGAGTCGCGGAACTTGGTGTCAATCGGGATATAGTTGCCCCAGAGGCTCGCGCTGTAGTCCTTCCTGATGGACTCAAGGCTCTGCACCGAGGCGCGGGTGCGCCTGTCATACATGGTGGGGACGATGAGGTAGCTGAACTGCCTTCCGGTCGAGGCGGTCATGACGTCGAAGGTCTTCATCATGCGCTCGAGGCCTTTGAGCGCCAGGAACTCGGTCTGGCAGGGGACAATCACCCGGCTCGCCGCGCCGATGGCGTTCACCATGAGGACGCCGAGCACCGGCGGGCAGTCGATGAGCACGGCGTCATAGTCTCCGGAGAGCGTCTCCAGGGCCTTTCTGAGGATGTTGCCGATGCCGTCCTCGTTGCCGAGCGTCCGGTCAAGGGTCGAGAGCGCAAGGGATCCCGGCATGATGTCGATCCCATCGTAATCGGTCTTCAGCACCAGCTCCCTGAGGAACTCCGCGTCGAACTTCTGCTCGGTGAAGAGGTTGAAGAGCGTGTGGGAGAGCTCGTCCGAGTCGTACCCGAAATAGTTCGTGAGCGAGGCGTGCGGATCGGTGTCGATGAGGAGGACCTTCATGTCAGACTTCTTCATCCAGCCCGCAAGGCTCACGCAGGTCGTGGTCTTCCCGACCCCGCCCTTCTGATTGGCAATTGTCCAGACAATCATTCCGAGTCCTCCTCAAGCTTCACCCCGCCGTCAGGGGCGCGCTTCACGTCATACTGCCTGCCGCCGGCGGCGGCGCCGTCCTTCCCGGGCTCGTCCTTAAGCACCGGGAGGCTCCTCTTCCCGGGCGCGTACTTCGAGACGGCGACCACAACGCGGCGGTTGTGCTCGCGCCCCCTCGCGGTGCTGTTCGACACCACGGGCGAGAACTGTCCGTAGGCCTCGACAGCCATGCGGTCGGAGCTGATTCCCCTCTTCTCGAGCGCGTGCAGCATGGAGATCGCGCGCGCCGAGGAGAGCTCCCAGCTCGAGCGGTAGAGCTCGTCGCCCACATAGCGGTCGTCGGTGTAGCCCCTGAGGTGCACGTAGTTCTTTATGCTCCCGAGGACCTCGGCGAGCCGGTTGATGATGGGCTGGAACTGGTTCAGGATGGTCGCGCTCCCCTGGGGGAACATCAGCGACGAGTTGAAGTCGATGGTAAGCCAGAACTCCGAGCGGCGGATGACGATTATCTTCGCGTCCACGAGATCCTGGAGTGAGGTGGAGATTTCCTGCTGCACGGAGTCCAGTGGAGCGCCGTTCACGCTCTCCGCGCTGATCTGGGAGTCGACCGTCGACTCGTCGGTCTCGCCCTGCCCGCCCTGGGAGAGCATCTCAATGACGTCCGCGGAGTCGTTGACGCCCTGGTTCTGCTGGTCTCCCTGCTGCGAGGAGCTCCCGGACGCGGAGCCGCCCGTGTCGAAGACGCCGCCCGCGCCCTGCATCGGCGCGTTGACGAGGTTCATCACCGCCTCTGTGGAGTTGTTCGGGGCCTCCTTGCCGTCAACGCCGTAGCCGCTCGTCATGACGACGTTGCCGTTGTGGGCCGTGACGAAGCCCATGTCGGTGAAGCTCTGCACCAGTCCCTGGACGATGCTCTTAACCTCGCTCTGCGCGGACATGGCAAAGCCGTAGAGCACCACGAACAGTGCGAAGAGAAGCGTGAGGAGGTCGGCGTAGGACACCATCCAGCGGCCGGCGTCCTCCTTGGCGGCAGCCTTTTTACGCCTTGCCATCATCCACCCCCTGGGAGCCTTCCGGCAGGTAGGCGGAGAGCTTGCGCTTGATCTGCATGGAGTTCTCGCCGGTCGCGATGGAGACAAGGCCGTCCATGGTCATGAGAATGAACTCCATCTTGCCACGGTTGATGGTGCGGAACCTGTTGGCCATGGGGAAGAATATGAGGTTTGCCGAGACCACGCCGTAAATGGTGGCGACGAAGGCGACGCCGATGGCGGGGCCGAGGAGGTCAGGCTGGTCAAGGAGTCCCATCGCGTGAATGAGGCCGAGCACCGCTCCGACTATTCCGAAGCAGGGGGCGTAGCCGCCCATGGCCTCCCAGACCTTGGCCGGCTGGTCGTCGCGGTACTCCATCTCCTCGATCTGCTTGTCGAGGAGCGCAAGGAGCTGGTCCTTGTCGGTGCCGTCCACGATCATCTGCAGGCCGTCCCTCGTGAAGTTGTCCTTGACGCCCGCCAGGCTGTTCTCGAGGGCAAGTAGGCCCTGCTGCCTCGCGGTCGACGCCATCTGGTCGATGAAGTCGAGCTGCGACTGCAGATCATAGGAGGGAGGAGCGAAGAGCCACTTGATGTCCTTGAGCGCCTGCACGATGACCTTGACGGGGAACTGCACGACAATGGCTCCGGTCGCGGAGCCGAGCACGATGAATACTGCCGGGATGTCGATAAGCGCGAGGGGGTTGCCGCCCTCGATGAGGTTCGCGGTGATGATCGCGCCTATTCCGATGATTACGCCGAGAAAGCTCATGAGCCGCCCCTGAGTTCTGTCAGAATCGCCTCCGCAATGTACTCAAGGGGGATTGCCGTCGAGGCAACGCCCGCATTCATTACGGCCTGCGGCATGCCGTACACCACGCAGGTCTCCTCGTTCTGCGCCCAGACCGTGCCGCCGAGGTTGCGGATGAGCGAGCAGCCCTTGCAGCCGTCGGATCCCATTCCGGTGAGGATTACGGAGAGCACCCTGCCGCCGTAGACATTCGCGACGGAGGCTGCGGTGAGGTCGATGCACGGACGGAAGATGATGTCCGGGGAGCTCTCCCCGATCTTGAGCCTAGCCTGCCCTCCGATCCGCTCGAGGATCATCTGCTTCCCGCCCGGCGCGATGTAGGCGTTGCCGGGGGTGAGCGTGTCGCCGTGCTCTGCCTCCTTCACATGGATCTTCGAAGCACGGTCAAGCCTGGTTGCAAAAGGCGCGGTGAAGCCAACAGGCATGTGCTGCACGATGATTACGGGGAGCGGGAACGATGCCGGAAGGAACGGTATGACCTTCTGCAGCGCCATAGGGCCGCCCGTGGAGGCGCCGATGAAGAGCAGGCTGTAGTCGCGCTTTCCGGTGCAGCGGGCAAGCGACCCGGGGTAGAGGAGCCCGGCGCCGCGCGCGGTCTCAGGATCCCTTGCCGAAGTGGATGTTCCGCCGGAGAGCGGGCTCCTGACGGGGCGTGCGCCGATGCCGGGGCCGCCCGATGTGAAGCCGCGGGAGGCGGATCTCATGCGCGAGAGCGTGTTCTGGCCAGCGGATCCGGCCTGCCCTGCGGCCGGGCGGGAGCCGAGGCCCGACTTCATGGCGTTCTCGGCGGCGCTGCGCTCCATCGCCCCGCTCAGGACATTCTTGATGTTCCTGAGCCTGTCCTCGGCGGACTCCTCCTCGCTCTGCCCGGATGACTTGAGCTCCTCCGCCTGGCGGCGCTTCTCGGCCATGATCTCGCTGATGGTGAGGGGGTGCCCTCCGTTCATCTTGCTCCAGCCGTTGAGCGAGGTGCTGCCGTGGCGGACGATGTTGCCGAGCCTTGAGCCCGACGAGGGAGCAGGCGCACGGTGGGAGAAAAGCCCCGATCCGACCGAGGTCGAGGTGCCGCCCGCAAGGCGGTTCACCGATGACGCGGCGCTTCCTGCCGCGCTCCTTCCCGAAGGCGCAGCCGGTGCGCGGGATGATCTTCTGAGGACCCGCGAGTGCGCGATGTTCTTGATCTTCTGGCAGAGCTCCTCGGCGGCGCCGTTCTCGCCCCTGACCACATCGTTGAAGTTCTTGGTCATGTAGTCGAGAGCGCCGGCGTCAAGGGCGTCGAACGTAAGAGTCGCGCCGTCCTTCGTAAGGGAGGAGAACATCAGGATGGGCGTCGGCATCTCGGCCATGATGGCGCGGGTTGCGTCAACGCCGGTCATCACCGGCATCTCGACGTCCATGGTAATCACGTCAGGCCTCAGGGCACGGCATTTGTCGATGCCGTCCTTGCCGTTGATCGCCGTGCCCGCCACCTCAAGATCAGGATCCGCCTCAATGATTTTAGTGAGCTGTTTGCGAAAAAATGTCGAATCATCGACAACCAGCACTCTGATTTTCATTATTCACCTTCTGTCTCAGTGACGGTGCGCGTATGACTTCAAGAGGTTCGGAATATCAAGGATCAGCGCTATGCCTCCGTCAGAGGTGATGGTAGCGCCGGCAAGCCCCGGGGTCTTGTGCAGGAGATTATCGAGCGGCTTGATGACGACCTCCTCCTGGCCGATGAGCCCGTCGACCACAAAGGCAGCCTGCTGCGCGCCGCACTGGACAATGACCACATAGCCCTTGTCCGGATGTGATCTCTCGTCGCTCCTGATGAGCCAGTCCTCGAGGTAGAAGAGCGCGATGGCCTTCTCGCGGATGACGATGGTCGGCTGACCGTCGACGACCTTGACGTTCTTCCCGAGCTCGAGGGAGAAGATCTCGCTGACCGAGGTAAGGGGAATGGCGAAGGGCTGCCTGCCGATCTGGACCATGAGGGTCGGGAGAATGGCGAGGGTCAGCGGAACCTTGATGCTTATCGTGGTGCCGACGCCGACCTTGGAGTCAATCTTGAGGGAGCCGTTGAGCTTCGCGATGGAGGTCTTGACCACGTCCATGCCTACGCCGCGTCCCGAAATGTCGGTCACGACCTTGTTGGTGGAGAAGCCCGGGGCGAAGATGAGGTTGAACGCCTCCTCGTCCGTCATGCGCTGCGCGGTCTCCTCGTCGATGACGCCGCGGCTTATCGCGACCTGCTTGAGGACAGTGGGATCCATTCCGGCGCCGTCATCGGAAATCGTCAGGAGGATGTGATCGCCCTGCTGGGATGCGGCGAGGGTGATGGTGCCCACCTCCGGCTTTCCTGCGCGGGCGCGGACTTCAGGCTCCTCGATGCCGTGGTCGCAGGAGTTTCTCACCATGTGGACCATCGGGTCGGCGAGCGCGTCGACGAGGTTCTTGTCGAGATCGGTCTCCTCACCGACCATCTTGAGCTCGATGTTCTTGTGGAGCTTCCTCGCGAGATCGCGTACGACCCTCGGGAAGCGGCCGAACA
This sequence comes from Gammaproteobacteria bacterium UBA2810, assembly GCA_002351705.1. Classification (GTDB taxonomy): domain Bacteria; phylum Pseudomonadota; class Gammaproteobacteria; order Enterobacterales; family Succinivibrionaceae; genus UBA2810. Next base: position 10,763 of record DEHC01000064.1, read on the forward strand.
CCTTCTTCACCGGCTGCATCCTGGTCTTCATGACGGCGCTCTGGAGATCCGCCGTGACGACGTCGAGGTTGGAGATGGCCTTGTTCATCTCCGGATCGGACTTGTTCGCGTTGATGTTCACGAGGCGGTTCCTGACCAGGACCAGCTCTCCGACCATGTTCATGATGGTGTCAAGGACCTTGGTGTTGACGCGCACGGTCGTCTCCGGCGCAGGAGCCGCCGCGGGGGCTGCCTTGGGCGCGGTCTGGATGTCCTTTGCGGCAAGGGAGCCGGTGCTGCCCGCAGCGGGGGCGGCATGGGACTGCACGGCAGCCTTGTCGCCCTCGGATCCGGGGCCCTTCCCCTTGCCGTGGATCTGGTCCATGAGGACCTCGAACTCGGCGTCGGTCATGTCTCCGGAGTCAGCCGGCTGCGCCGGAGCAGACGGTGCGGGAGCGGCCGGTGCTGCGGCCGGTGAGCCGCCCGGGAGGGTCGTGCCGTTGTTCTTCAGGTCCGAGATCATTTTGTCGAAGTCGCCGTCAGTCGAATCCGACTCGCGCGCCTTGTCGTTGTCGGCGCCCGGGGCAACGCCCTGGCCGTGCAGCTGGTCAAGGAGCTTCTCGAACTCGTCCTCGGTGATGGTGTCGGAGTCACCCGCGTCTGCGGCAGGCTCCGGAGCCGGTGCGGGCTTCGGGGCAGGCTTCGGCGCGGGGGCGGGTTTCGGCGCGGGAGCAGGAGCTGCAGCAGCGGGGGCGCCGCCCTGGGCGAGCGCGTGCAGGCGGTCGATGATCTCCTTCGGGGCCGGATCGAACGGCTCCTGGTTCTGCACGTGGGCGTACATGTCGTTGATGATGTCGTACGACTTCAGGATTGTGTCCATCAGCTCGGGGCTCACGTGCTGGTTGCCGTGGCGGAGCGCATCGAACACGCTCTCGCAGGCGTGGCAGATGTCAACGAGGTTCGTGAGGTTGAGGAATCCCGCGCCGCCCTTTATCGTGTGGTACGCGCGGAATATTGAATTCAGAAGCTCCGAGTCCTCCGGAGTCTTCTCCAGATCGACAAGCTGCTCTGAAAGATTCTCAATATATTCCCCGGCCTCCACTATGAAGTCCTGCAGGATCTCCTGATCTACGCCTTCGTAAGCCATCTGCTGCTCCTATACCGCTGCCGCCCGTCCGGCCGGCCAGCGCTCCCGGAAATCTTGAAACGCCGGCCCGGGCCGGCACTGTGCTTAATGCCGCCTAGCCGAGACGCGCGAATATCTTGCTCAGCTTGTCGCTGAGGGTCGCGGCGGTGAAGGGCTTCACGATGTAGCCGTTCACTCCGGCCTGCGCGGCCTCGATGATCTGCTCGCGCTTCGCCTCTGCGGTGACCATGAGGACCGGAAGGGACTTGAGCTTGTCATCGGCCCTGATGGCCTTCAGAAGATCGATTCCCTGCATGCCCGGCATGTTCCAGTCCGTGATGACGAACTGGAAGTCGCCTTTCTTCAGCATAGGCAGAGCGGTGGTGCCGTCATCAGCCTCCTGGGTGTTGTTAAAGCCAAGGTCTCTCAGAAGATTCTTGATTATCCTGCGCATTGTCGAGAAATCATCAACAATGAGGATCTTCATGTTCTTGTTCAACGCAGCCTCCCTGCTGCACCGACGGACAGTGCTGTTATAGTTGTATCTTAAAAGTATAAACGATCAGAGCCCTTTTCAATGTGCCCCAACCGACAATATGCGCATGATATCCCAGTTTTTTTTCAGTACAGGAAAATGAAGGGGAAAAAATCAGTCCCAGTCCCTGAGCCTGCTCCGGAGGCGGAGCACTGCCTGGTTGAGGATCTGGCTGACCCTCGACTCGCTCACGTCGAAGATCCTGCCGATTTCCTTGAGGTTGAGCCCCTCGGTATAGTAGAGGGAGAGTATTACCCCCTCGCGCCTCGGGAGCTCCTCGATTGCCGCGGCGAGCGACTTCCTGAACTCCTCCGAGGCAATCTGGCCGAACACCTGGTTCTCTCCGGCGTTCTGCCCGGCGCCGACCAGGGTGTCCTCCGGCACGCCGAGATCGTCCATGCCGACTACCGTGCACACCGAGGTCTCGTAGAGCATCTTCCCGTAGTCGTCGGCAGAAACGCGGAGGCGCTGCGCGATCTCTGTCGCCGTGGGGCTTCTGCCGAGCTCCTGTGAGAGCTCCGACATGGTGTCCTCGATGAGGCGGGCGTTCCTGTGCACGGAGCGCGGCGCCCAGTCGGTGTTCCGGAGATCGTCGATCATGGCGCCGCGGATGCGGGTCTGCGCGTAGGTCTCGAACTTCACGCCGCGCCCGGGCTCGAAGGCCTGCAGCGCCTCGAACAGGCCGATCATCCCGGTCTGCACCAGGTCGTCAAGCTGCACGCTCCGGGGAAGGCGCGCCATCAGATGGAGCGCGGTCTTCCGGACGAGCGGAGCCCAGTGCCTGAGCTCCGCGTCATAGTCGCGGTTCCTGCGGTAAGCGCCGGCCCTGTTCAGCATGATTGGATCAGTCCTTCTTCACGCCGTTGAGGAAGTTCTCGATGAAGAACTGCATGTGGCCGCCCGGCAGGTAGGGCACCGGCCAGGAGAGCGCGCGGTTCGCGAGGGCTCGGATCGCGATGGAGGAGGGAGCCTTCGGGAAGGCGTCGACCACCACCTGCTGCCGCCTGATTGACTGGCGGATGTTCGGATCGAACGGGATGCAGGAGACGAGCTCCATCGAGATGTCGAGGAAGCGGTCCGTGACCTTCCAGAGCTGGTTGAAGAGATCCTGTCCCTCCTTGAGGGTCCTCACCATGTTGGCGACGACCTTGAAGCGGTAGACGCCGTACTGCTTCGAGAGGATCTTCATGAGCGCGTAGGCGTCCGAGAGCGAGGTCGGCTCGTTGCACACGACGACAATCACGTCCTGCGCCGCGCGGGCGAAGGAGAGCACCATGTCCGAGATGCCGGCCGCGGTGTCGACGATGAGGACGTCGATCTGGGTCTTCATCGAGCTGAACGCCCTGATGAGCCCGGCGTGCTGCGCCGGGGTGAGCTCGGTCATCTTCTGCGTGCCGGAGGTCGCGGGGAGGATGTAGACGCCGTAGGGCCCCTCGACCACGATGTCGTCAAGCGTGCACTTCCCGGAGAGGACATGGGAGAGGTTGCGCTCCGGCCTGATGCCGAGCATGATGTCGATGTTCGCAAGGCCGAGATCGGCGTCGAACACCATGACGCGCTTCCCGAGCATCGCCATCGAGACGGCCATGTTGAGGGAGACGCTCGACTTCCCGACGCCGCCCTTGCCGCCCGTGACGGTAATGACCTTCACCCTGCCGTTGTTCTGGGCAGGGGCATTCTGCGCGTTCCTGAGGCCGTCAGCCTGATCAAATGAACTTTCACCCATTTCTTCTTTTTCCTGCAGCTTAAAATTGGTTATCAGCGTCTCCGCCCGCCGGACGCGCGGTGCCCTGAGGCGCCGCCGTCATAATCCCGCGTTCCGTCCTCCAGGCCGTCAAGCACGGCCTGGACGAGGACGTCGGCGCTTGCCGCCTCAAGGTCCTCGGGAACCCTCTGGCCGGTGGTGACATAGCTTACCGGAAGCCCGTTCTCTATGCACACGCCGATCGCGTCGCCGAGCGACATGCTCTCATCGGTCTTCGTGATGATTGCCCCCGAGAGGTCAACCCTGCTGAACCTCGCGTAGGTGTCGTCAAGCACCCTTCTCTGCGCCGTCGCCGGGATGACAAGGTAGGCGCTCACCGGGACCTGCGCCGAGCTCATCAGCCGGTCAAGCTCCTCGCCGAGGCGCTCGTCGCGCTGCCCCATGCCGGCCGTGTCGATGAGCACCAGGCGGCGGTTCCTGAACTGGTAGAGGACCTCGGGCATGTCGGACATCTCCGAGACGCTCTTCACCGGGCAGCCCATGATGCGCCCGTAGGTCTGGAGCTGGTCGTAGGCCCCTATGCGGTAATGGTCGGTCGTTATGAGCGCTACCTCGTCGGCGCCGAACTTCATCGCGAAATGCGCCGCGAGCTTCGCTATGGTCGTGGTCTTCCCGACTCCAGTGGGGCCGATGAGCGTCACCGCCCCGCCGTCGCGGAGGATCTCGTCGTGCCCCGTCGAGATGTCATCGAGAAGGAGCCCGCGGAGCTCGCGCCAGGCGTCCTTCAGGCTGTCGCCAGAGTCGATCCTCTTCGCGAGCGACCTCGCGTAGTTCTCGCTGAACCCTCCCCTCTCGAGGAGCTTCGCGATCATGGAGCGCACCGGCTCCACGCGGTCCTCCTCCTGCTCCATGAGCCCGGAGAGCTGGTAGCGGAGCATCTTCCTTATTGACTCGATGTCGTCCTTCATCGCCTGCAGCTCATGGCCGGAGACCTCATTCTGCCTCCTCTCCGGAGTGAGCGAGGGCCTTTCCGCGGCCTGCTTCCCCCGCTGCGGCCTCTGCATCGCGGAGCGCTCGGCGAGAGTGCCGGGCATCGCCCCGCCCTGGGCGCGGTCAGCGTATTTCTTCTGCCGCTCGAGAAGCTCGGAGAGGGAGTCGGCGAACGAGCCGCGATCGCCCGAGGGCTGCTCGGCGCGCGGGACGCGGCCTCTGCCCCTGCCCAAAGCGCGGGCGCGCGGCTGCTCCGCAGGCGCCTCCTGGGCGCCGCCGAAGCCGCCGCCGAATGATGACTGCCCGTCCCGGCCGAATACCGGAGCGTCATCCGAATAGTCATCGTCCGGCTGTGTCCGCGCGAGATCGGAGGCGTAGCCGCCGTCCCTCGCGCCCTGCACGGCGCGGCGGCGGAGGGCCGCCCGGGAGAGGCCGCTGTATCCTATCTGGCCGGAGTCATCCGCGGGAGCGGGAGACGGGGCGCCTGCGGGAGGCTCTGCGGAAGGAAGCACCGCGTCGTCATCCCCGTCAACCGCCGCGACGATCTCCACCCCGCCCGAGACTTTCTTGTTGGACATGATGACCGCGTCAGCCCCGAGCTCCTTCTTCACCTGCTCGAGGGCCGATCTCATGTCCTTTGCCAGAAAACGCTTTATCTTCACTTAATCATCCCTGTCTGACGCTGCTGCCCGACCGAGCTCACAATCTTAATCTGCTTCTCCTCAGGGATTTCCTGGTAGGAAAGGACCCTGAGTCCCGGTATTGAATTCTTCACGAACCTCGAGAGCGTGGTGCGGAGCACCCCTGAGGTGAGCAGGATGGCCGGCTCGCCGTCAAGCTCCTGCTTCTCCGCAGCCTCGGCAAGCGACTTCTGCATCCTCTGCGCGAGGCCCGGCTCGATGGCCGCGCCGGCCTGCCCGCCGCTCTGGAGCGACTTGTGGAGGATCCTCTCAAGCTCGGGAGCAAGCGTGATGACGGGAATGACATCGCCTCCTCCCACAATATCCTGAATTATAAACCGCCTGAGCGCTATGCGGCAGGCAGCGGTAAGAACCTCCGGATCCTGGCTCCTCGGCGCGTACTCAACGATGGTCTGGATGATGGTGCGCATGTCGCGGATGGGAACGCCCTCCGAGAGGAGGTTCTGCAGCACCTTCGCGAGGTTCCCGAGGCTGATGATGCCGGGAACGAGGCCCTCGACGAGCTTCGGCGAGCTCTTCCCGACGATGTTGAGGAGGTTCTGCACCTCCTCGTGGCCGAGGAGCACGTCGGCATTGTTCGAGAGGATCTGCGAGAGGTGGGTCGCGATGACGGTCGGCGCGTCAACGACGGTGTAGCCGTAGCCCTGGGCGCGGTTCTCCTGGTCGGCGGAGATCCACACGGCCTCGAGTCCGAAGGCGGGATCCACGGTCTTCGTGCCCTGCACCTCGCCGAAGACCTGTCCGGGGTTAATCGCCATCTTGCGGTCGGTGAAGACGTCGGCCTCGCCGAAGCTCACGCCCTCAATCGTGATGCGGTAGCGGTTCGGCGAGAGATCGAGGTTGTCCCTGATGTGCACCGGCGGGATGAGGAAGCCGAGATCCTGCGACATCTTCTTACGTACGCCCTTCACGCGGCTTAGGAGCTCGCCGCCCTTTGCCTTGTCGACAAGCGGGATGAGGCGGTAGCCGATCTCAAGGCCGACTACGTCAATCGGTGTCACATCATCCCATGAGAGCTCCTTCTGCTTCTGCTTCATCGCGTTCGACTCGCCAGAGGGCTCCGCGGGGGCCTTCGCCTTCGCGGCCGCGAGCTCCTTCTCGCGCTTCACGAGGAGGTACGCTCCCCCGAGGCAGGCGAAGGCGAGGAGGAGGAACGGCACGTGCGGCATGCCGGGGACAATGCCCATGAGGAAAAGGATCGCGCCGGAGATGACGAGGGGCTTCGGCACGGAGAACATCTGCCCGAGGACGAGCTTTCCCATGTCGTTCGACTCGTTCTGCCTCGTGACGATTATCGCAGAGGAAATCGAGAGGAGGAGCGAGGGGATCTGGGCGACAAGGCCGTCTCCGATGGTTAGCTTCGAGTAGCGGCCGGCTGCGTCCGACACGGTCATGCCGTTCGAGACGCCGATGATGAGGCCGAACACCAGGTTGATGACCATGATGAGGATGCCGGCGATGGCGTCGCCCTTCACGAACTTGCTGGTACCGTCCATGGAGCCGTAGAACTCGGCCTCGGCCGCGACGTCCTTTCGCCTTGCCTTCGCGACATCCTGGGTGATGAGCCCCGCGTTGAGGTCGGCGTCAATCGCCATCTGCTTGCCGGGCATAGCGTCGAGGGTGAACCTGGCGGTGACCTCGGAGATTCGGCCTGCGCCCTTTGTTATGACGACGAAGTTGATGATGATGAGGATGGCGAACACAACGAAGCCGATGAGGTAGTTGTTTCCTATCAGGACGTCGCCGAAGGCGTGTATCACCTTGCCCGCGGCCTCCGCTCCCTCGGATCCGTGCATCAGCACCACGCGGGTCGAGGCGATGTTGAGCGCGAGGCGGAGGAGCGTCGCGACAAGGAGCACGGTCGGGAAGGCGGCGAAGTCAAGGGGGCGCTTCGAGTAGATGGTGACGAGGAGCACCAGCATCGAGAGCGTGATGTTGAAGGTGAAGGAGATGTCGAGGAGCCACGCGGGGATCGGGAGCATTATGAGGGAAAGGCCGATGAGTATGAGAAAAGGCGTTCCCACGCCCCTTGTCATAAACTTCGACAGGTTTTCCTTAGTGAATGCCGACTTCAGATCCATGTGACCGGATACCTCCTCTCGGGATTATACAGACAGATCTCCGGGGGAGGAAAAGCGTGATTCGATCATTGAGACACGCGTCAAAAGATTGTCACTCCCTCCGGGAAGGAGGAGGTGCAAATTCCCTGCCGGAAGAGGCAGTGAATACGCCCGGCAGTCTGGAACGCGGCACTTGAGAGCATACGGCCACCGGCCTTATTCCACAGGCGAGGCAGCAGCTCTGACACACAGGCACCCCGGCAGCCGGCATGCCCGCCTTATGGCTAAAAAGTTGGCGTCTATGGCAGCTTTCTTCAGTTCCGGCATCTCCCCGGCATCACTCCTTTGCTTTCCACTCACTGATGGTACGCTGCTCTGACGAGAAGTTAATTCCTACCTTCACAACTTTTCTGCCGTCAGCCTTCCAGGGTATGGCATAGCCCTTATCGTCAATCTGTTTCAGTGCTTCCTCAACGCTGCCGTCGAGCTTGAGCTCCATGACGTAGACGGCTCCATCAGTCTTCACCAGGATATCCATGCGCCCGCGGGCTACTCGCACCTGCGACCAGACATACCTGTTCAGGAATGAGAACATCACATAGAGCATGGCAGTGAAATGCCCTTCAGCTGAAGGTGCGTCTTTCATAGTGCCTTCCTGATATGGGATAGCGGCAAAGAAGCTCTGTGCCGCAGAGAGTGCTGAATTGATATCGCCTCCCATGAGCGCACTGCAGATCTGCCGGCAGGCATTCGCGGTCCCGCTGACATCAGGTGACACACAGAACGGGATCAGCATTCTGGTGAATCCGACTTTCACCTCCTCATTGGGAAAGCCGAGAGTATAGGTCCCGAATGCCGGATCGTAATCCCTGATGGTCAGGTATCCGCTCTGATAGAGGAGCGGAAGAATGCTGTGCATATCCTCTGTCGGCGCGTCAAAATCAGCAGCCTCAGCGACGCTGCCGTCGACCTGGGTGATATCAGTAGAAAACCTTCTAATCTGGCTTATGAGGAAAGCCGGAGTCCCGGTGGAGAACCAGTAGCTGTCCATCTCACGGGTTGCCATAGCGGAGAGCAGGCTGAACGGATTGTAAACTCCCGGCGACCTGCGGGAGAAACGGTAGCCGTCATACTTCCGCTTCAGCGCTTCGAGCACCTCCGCCTCCGTCATTCCTTTTTCCTCAGCCAGTCCCTTTATGCCATCCCTGAAGCAGGACTCCAGCTCTTCCTGTGTGATGCCGCAGACAGCTCCATATGCCGGCATCATTGAGATTTTTACAAGATTGTTGATCTGCGAGAAGATGCTCAGCTGTGAGAACTTTGTGATGCCGGTGATAAAGACAAAGCGCAGATACGGATCCAGATCCTTAAGCGGGGCATAAAAACTCTGCAGTGCGACTCGCATAGGTTCCAGCTTTTCCCTGTCGTGGAGTACGGTGAGCAGCGGGGCATCATATTCATCGATGAGTATGACAGCCTGCTTGCCGGTCTTAAGGAAAAGGTCCAGCACATCGGCCTGCATGCGGGCTCCGGGAGGGCTGATGCTGCTGTTGTCAATGCCGCTGTTCTTCTCAATCCAGCGCAGCTGCAGGTTAAGCTGCGTGAACAGATCATCTACGGTGCCCATTTTTGCCGCAGCAAGGGAGAAATGAAGCACGGGACGCTGCTCCCAGTCCTTCTCCAGCTTATCTATGGCCAGACCGCTGAACAGCTCGCGCCGCCCGCTGAAATAAGCATGGAACGTGCTGGTCAGAAGGCTCTTCCCGAAACGGCGGGGACGGGACAGAAAGACATACTGAAACTTACTGGCAATGTCAAAGACGTACTGGGTCTTGTCAACATAGAGCCAGGAGCCCTCGCGTATCTTCGAGAATGTCTGTATGCCTACCGGATATTTCACGCTGCCATTCATCGTCCTGTCTCCATTCTGCTGACTGGGGTCTGTCAGTTCCAAATATAATGTTTTTTGCTTGTCCCTGAGGAAAATCCAGATATCCGCAGTGCACCAAGCAGGCAGGACCGTCACCGCCGCAGCGTGCCGATACAGGCATCCATCCTGACAGCCTGCGTCAGAATGACATCTGCATTCCTCTCCCGAAGCATACGAATCCGCACTGTGATCATTTTCATAATGCCCGTGGGAGATGCGGAAATGCCGGCCCCCGGGAGAAACAGCGGTGAGCGCTGGCCTCTGCCGCATGCGTCGTCCTGAAGGATGAGAAGATGAGCTGCGCCAGGCAGAGTCTCAGGGATCCCCAGGAAGACACTCGCGGTTATTTTCCCTGGCAATTATGAGCCCCGGCAGAGCCCGCGCGCGTCTCTGCAAGGTCTGCAGTTCAGTGCCGAGCATTGGAAGATCAGGAACGAGTCTTCGGGGCTCCTCTCCGGATGCTCATCCTGAGACCCTTCAGCGTACGGAGCGCCTCGTCCTTCGCGAGAGTGCCGCGGTAAAGGAAATCATAAAGAACATTCCAGTACTTCCTGATGACGGAGGCGTTCTCATCCGTGCTCTTCTCCGCCGCGCGCTCCGCAAAGTCCCTCACCGTCTCGCCGGTCTCCCTCTCCATCCCCGGGAAAGCGGAGGCGATCCTCTGCTCGAAGCGCGAGATCTCGGCCGCCACCGGATCGCCCTTCTTCCTTGATGAGATGAGGAGCACCGCGAGCATGGTGAGGAGGATGAAGCCGATGATGATGATTCCGGCCTTCACCAGCTTCTCGAGATACCCGCTGTAGCGGCTCCTAGGATCAGCCGGCTGCTCGTCAAGTCCGTAGTTGACGACGAGGCTTGCCCACTTGTAGGAGATGTCGTCCATCAGGCTCTTCATCCAGGTGTACGCCCGCATCGTGAGCCCCATGGCCGCGGGATCCGCCGCTACGAGATCCGCGCCGCGCTCGGTGACGCTGCTGTTGATGATAGCGGTCGGATCGATCTCCTGCCAGGAGTTGTCATACCAGGCCTCGACCCAGACATGGGCGTTGTTCTCCCTCACCGTGAGGTAGTCGCCGTCCTGGCTCATGGTGCCGCCGACAAAGCCCCCGACGAGCCTCGAGGGGATGCCCATCGCGCGGAGGACATAGGCCGTTGCCGACGCGTAGTGGCTGCAGTAGCCGGCCTTCTGGCTGAAGAGGAAATTGTCTATATTGGAGCTGCTCCGGTCAGGCTCCGTGTCAAGAGTGTAGACGAAGCCCCCTGACTTGAGGAAGCCGAGGAAGCGGGAGACCGCGTCGGCAGGCGACGCGGCCTCGGCCCTTATCCTCCGGGCAAGCTCCCTGGTCCTCGGGTTGTTCCCGGCGTCACGGAGCCTGGTCTCGAAATACTGCGGCTTCTCAGCCGAGCGGTCGATGCCGGCGAAGATCGAGAAGCGGTAGCTCTCCTTCTGCAGGACCCGCCTCTTCGAGAGCCAGATGTCCTCATGCCTGAGGTAGGCGCACGACGGGCACTCGGCGCTCCCGAGCAGGGTCGGGAGGAAATTGTCCATGCCGGGCTCCATGATGATGCTGTAGCCGCCCCTCTTCCCTCCGGTGAGCCTCGGGCCCGGGGTGTTCACCATGAACGGCATCCTGATCGTGATGCCGTGCACGAAATCCGCCGCCGGCCTGCTCATCTTCCAGGATCTCCCGTCAAAGACCGGATAGACCGCCGTCCGGAAATACAGGCTCTCCGGCAACTCCGTGCCTCTGTCGAAGGCGACGCGCATCACCATGCGGTCGGACTGGATGATTCTGCCGAGATCATCGGCGCTCACCTCGGTCGTGAAGCCCGACTTCGAGGTGTCCCCGACCTGGGCGTTCCAGAACGGCGCGATACGCGGCATGAAAATGAAGATCGCAATGGCAAGCGGCAGCGCCTCGAGCGCGATTGTTCCGCCCACCTTCACCGCCCCGCGCAGGCCGAGGCTGCTCTCGAGGAACACTGCCGTGAGGAGATAGAGGAACACGACGGCAGGGAGGAAGAGCACCATGACGATGCCGGTGTTGAACACCAGGACAAGCCCGGCGAGGAAGAAGATGCCGAGCTGGTGGTAGAAGACGTCGCGGGACGAGTTGTACTCGAGGAACTTGAGGGCAGTGCCGCCCGCGAGGAGATCAATGAAGAGGTTGAGGGACGACCTCGACGCCGCGAAGTACCCGCCTATGACAGCGATTGCCGTGAGCGTTATCGCAAGGCGCGCCCAGCGGTGCAGCGGCGCCACCATGCGGAACGAGCGGAGGAAGCGCCAGATGCAGGGAAAGGGCGCGAGCAGCGCGATGATGAGGTCAATCCTCCCCGCGAGCGGGATGTACACAAGGAGGAAGCTCAGGGTGAGGGTGATGAGCGCCTTCCGGCTGATTACGGTCCTGTCGTCTTTCATGGTATGAGCGCCATCCTCTCGAGAATCCTTTCCATATGCTCACGCCCCGAGTCGGGCCCGATGACCCCTTCGCCGAGATCGACGCCGAAGGTGCGGCCCGCGTCAGTGAGCATCAGCACGCCGTGGCAGGCTACCGAGAGGCAGGTCTCGCGGTCTCCCGGGTAGGAGAACACCTCGATGACCGGAGTCTCGGTCGAGTCCTCCGAGAAGTCCTTGCTGTACCAGCCGCGGCCCTGGGCCGCATGCTTCCAGGAGATGAAGGAGAGCGGCTCCCCGGTCCTGTACGGGCGGAGCCCCGCGAGCTCGTCCATGCCGGCGCCCTTCACGTGTCCCGTGATCCTCTCGCTGCGCTCGCCCCGGGGACCGCCGCTCCTGAGCACGCACTCGCCGGCCTCGGGCTTCGGGTAGGCAAGGCAGCTCTGCCTGAAGTCGACAGCGGCCCGCGCCCGGAAGAGCCCGAGGGGGAAGGTGCTCTCGAGGGAGACAATGCCGGGCTGCACCCGGCCGCGCCTCGTGAGGAGGCAGGAGACCCCGATCTCGCCGTGCCCGTCAAGGACTGGCATGTACTCCGGGATGAAGCCGTCAGCGTCGGCGCGGCAGGTGATGGACCAGCGCCTCCTCTCCGACACGACGCGGAGGCGGAACCTCGCGGTCTGCCCGACGTACCTGTTCTCAGAAGTGACAGGCTCTATCGCTATCCCGGAGATGTTGCGGTAGGACCAGACCATCACCGTCACGAAAATGCTGAAGAGCCAGGCGGAGAGGCCGATTATCAGGTTGTTCTCGGCGTTGATGCCGAAGACAAGGAACGCGATGAGCGCGAGGACGAAGAGCGTGCCCCTGGAGCTCGGGTAGATGGCGGTCGAGTCGATTTTGGGCACGAACATGCTCCTGCCCTTCATCTTGAGCGCAAGCCAGCGGTCAAGCCACAGCCGGCAGAGATGCCCGAAGCCGCCCCACATTCCCCGGATGATGCCCATCAGACCGATACCCCGACAGACTTCAGGATATGGTCGGAAAGGCCGCTGAGGTCGCCGATGGTGCCGGCGCCGCGCCTCATGCGGTGCTCGGCGACGGCAGGGAAGACCGCCTGCACGTCCTCGGGGATCACATAGTCACGGGAGTCAAGGTAGGCCCAGGAGCGCGAGGCGGCGAGGAGCGCGATAGCGGCGCGCGGGGAAAGCGGGTTCGGGATGCTGGCGTCGGATCTCGAGGCGGCGACGAGGTCCTGGATATAGTCGAGCGCGGCGTCCGAGGCCTTAACCGCGGCGGCCTCCTTCCTCACCTCAAGGAGCTCGGAGGCGTCCGTTATGGCGTCAAGCTTCCCGTCAGTCTTCTTCCCGAGGAGGATATTGCGCTCGGCCTCCCTCGCGGGATAGCCGATCTCGATCCTCATCATGAAGCGGTCGAGCTCCGACTCCGGGAGCGTGTAGGTGCCGCTCTGGTCCTGCGGGTTCTGCGTCGCGATGACGAAGAACGGATCAGGGAGCGGGAGCGTCTCGCGCTCGACCGAGACCTGCCTCTCCGCCATGGCCTCGAGCAGCGCGCTCTGGGTGCGGGGGCTTCCGCGGTTTATCTCGTCGGCAAGCAGCACCTGGGTAAAGACCGGGCCCTTCCTGAACTCGAACTTCCCGGTGTCGCGGCTGAGGACCGACATGCCGATAAGGTCCGCGGGAAGCATGTCCGAGGTGAACTGCACTCTCTGGAAGGAGAGGCCGAGGAGCGAGGAGAGCCCGGTGGCGAGCGTGGTCTTGCCCATGCCGGGGAGATCCTCGATGAGGAGGTGGCCGCCCGAGATGAGGCAGCAGACCGCAAGGCGGATCTGCCGCTCCTTCCCGAGAAGCACGCCGTTAAGGATCTTTATAAGGGTGTCTGCCGTTCTCATCTGTCATCTCCTCTCTGTGCCTTCCGCGTCCGCGGGGCGCGCTGCCCCGCGGGGAAAGCAGTCTATCAGACGCGCTGCCCTGATGCCCGCTCCGCGGGGGAAAATTGAAACAATGCTCAAAAAAAAGAGCCGCTCCCCACACATTGAGTATATTTGGGCGGATGATGATATGCCAATGAGTTTTTGTACTGTCACGCTATAAGAAAATCTTATGCGGGAAGGAAGGCCCGGCGAGGGGGCTTGGCGGCGCCGGACGGTGAGGCGCTGTTCAGGACGGACGCACCCCGTGGAAGGAGTGTCATTTTATCAGATATGTTCAGCCATTGCCTGTTTTTAACTTCAAAAATGTAACACGTCTCACAGAAAAAGCTGTTTTTCTCACTAAATTGCGGCGTTTTCCGGTAGAACACAATGAGGCACAATGCTATAATATATGGCGGGGGAAGGGGCTGTTCCGTTCTCAGTCTGCCGCGCTCGGAACTGCTGTGCCCTACCGGTCAGCTCACCCATAAGCCTTCCGCAGGAGGCAGCAGATGAAGGTCAAAGAATACACCGTTCCGGAACTCAGCGAATACATCGAGAGCCTCAGATCGCTCTACGACATTGTCAGGCTTGTGGCGCCCGAGAGCTGCCGCGTCATCGAGCTCGACCATGACTGCTACGCCTTCGGCAAGAAGTGCTTCGGCTGCTGGGAAAGAAGCGAGAGGTGCAGGACCTGCACCAGCGCCATGGCGCTAAAGACCAGCGTCGCCCAGGGCAAGGTCGTAATCAAGAAGTCGAGCCAGTTCTCGGTGTACTCGGTGCCGGTGAGGCTCAGGGGAGCAAACGACGTGGTCTTCCCCTGCGTCATCGAGATGGTGACGACCCACCGCAACTCCATACCCGTAACCTACACCGACGACCGGCAGGACACCCTGATAGTGCCCGCAGGGGCCGCGGTCCAGGACTCAGCGGCGGGAACAGAGCAGTTCACGGCAGCAAGGATTGATCCTCTCACGGGGCTCCCGAGCTGGGCGGAGTTCTGCCAGACCACAAGGGACATCTTCATCAGATCCCCGTCAGAGCCCCGGGTCATCGTCATGACCGACATCTGGAAGTTCGGGCTCGTGAACGAGCTATTCGGCATCGAGAGCGGCAATGCCATCCTCCGCGGCATGGCTGACGCCCTGCGCGACAGCGGCCTCATGTACGAGACAATCTGCCGGCGCGGCTCGGACCATTTCATCATGTGCTTCAAGAGCGGCGACTACATCGAGAGCAGGCTCTGCGACATTCTCCAGAAGCTCAGCTCGATGTTCACCGAGTCGGTCTGCAGGATCTTCCTCCAGGCCGGGGTCTACCGGGCACACGACCTCACCATGCCGCTCTCCTCGATGTGCGACCGCGCGAAGCTCGCCCTCAACGCCATCAAGGAAAAGACCAAGGTGATGGTGAGCGAGTTCGATCAGGATATGCTCGACAGGCTCGTCCATGAGCAGCATGTCCTCAGCTCGTTCCGGCCGGATCTCGAGGCCGGCGAGTTCCAGGTCTACCTGCAGCCGCAGGTCGACAGGGAAGGGGCAATCAAGGGAGCCGAGGCGCTCGTGCGCTGGATCAAGCCTGACGGCACCATCGTCCCTCCGGACAGCTTCATCGGCATCCTCGAGCGCAGCTGCCTCATATCGGATCTCGACCGCATGGTCTGGGATCTCGCCGCAGGCTACCTTGCCGCCTGGAAGAACATCGCCGGAAAGGACTTCTACATCTCTGTCAACATCTCGCCGCTCGACTTCTTCCACATCGATGTCCTCGCCTATTTCGAGCACCTTGTGAGGAAGTACGGCATCGACAAGAAGTCGCTCCACCTCGAGATAACCGAGTCCTTCATGATGAGCGACACCGAGAAGCAGCTCCGCATCGCCGACCGCCTCATGGAGGCAGGCTGGATCCTGGAGATAGACGATTTCGGCAAGGGCTACTCCTCGCTCGGCGAGCTCAAGGATCTGAACTTCAACACCCTCAAGATCGACAAGTCGTTCATCGACGAGACCGAGAACCAGGAGAGGAGCCGCGCCATCCTCGAGAGCGTCTTCGATATGACGAAGAAGCTCAGGATGGAGGTCATAACCGAGGGAGTAGAGAGGAAGGAGCAGGTCGAGCGCCTCTCCGCGATGGGCTGCAAGACCTTCCAGGGGTACTACTTCGACAGGCCCCTGCCGGTCCCTGACTTCATCTCGAAATATCTGTCACCTGATGCCTGATCGCATTATGGCCGCCCGCTCTTCATGATAGAATCTCCTCCCAAAAGGAGAATCAATCATGGGAAAGAAGAAGACGGGCGGAAGCTCCGCTACCATTGCCCTCAACAAGAGGGCCCATCACGACTATTTCATCGACGAGCGCTTCGAGGCCGGCCTGCAGCTGCAGGGGTGGGAGGTCAAGTCCCTCCGTGCCGGGCGCGCGAGCATCGTGAACGGCTACGTCCTGATGAAGAACGGCGAGGCCTGGCTCCTCGGCTCGCAGTTCACCCCGCTCGACGCGGCCTGCACCCACACCATCTGCGATCCGGACAGGACAAGGAAGCTGCTCCTCAACCAGCGCGAGATCGACAAGATCACGGGCTTCGCGAACAGGAAGGGCTTCACCGTCATCCCGCTCGCGCTCTACTGGAAGGGATCCTGGGTCAAGTGCGAGATCGGGATCTGCCGCGGAAAGAAGGACTACGACAAGCGCGAGGACATCAAGACCCGCGACTGGGCAAGGGAGCACCAGCGCATCATGAAGCGCGGCGGAAGATAGCCTCCGGGGCGCAAAGGCGTCCCGCTTCATCCGCGCGTGCCTTGGCTCATGGCCCGGGCAGCGCCCTGCTGTCAGCCGTCACCTTCCTCCTGCCGGCATCCGTCCTGCGCCAGGACTCCGGCATATAAGAACAGGCATCATTGCTGCCGTGCAGCCTCCCGGCCATCCGCAATGAAAATTATTAAGGAGACGCTGACGCTCATGACCATAGCAGGAATCCTCCTCATCATCGCGGGAGTGGTGATGATCTCGGTGAGCCATCAGTAG
>DEHC01000073.1:0-1282 GCA_002351705.1 Gammaproteobacteria bacterium UBA2810
GTCAGCGGAATGAGCTTCTCGGGGTTGTGGAAGTAGCCGTAGTTGTTCGAGCAGTTGCTGATGGTCACATCGAGCCCGTAGGTGCGGTGGAACGCGCGCACGAGGTGATCTGACGAGGCCTTCGACGCTGAGTACGGTGAGTTCGGGAGGTACTTGTTGCTCTCAGCGAACGGTTTGTCACCAGGGGCAAGGGTTCCGTATACCTCGTCGGTCGAGACGTGGTGGAAGCGGTGCGGCCCGGTGTCCTTCCCGTCCAGCCAGACATGCTTCGCAGCCTTCAAAAGGTTGTAGGTCCCCACGATGTTGGTCTCGATGAAGATGTCCGGATCGCTTATCGAGCGGTCAACGTGCGACTCTGCGGCGAAGTTGACAATGGTCATTATGCCGTGGGTCTTGAGAAGGTATTCGACAAGGCTGGTGTCCGCGATGTTGCCGTGCACGAACTCGCACCTTGCCGGATCAAGGTCAGCGAGGTTGTCGAGGTTCCCTGCGTAGGTAAGGGCGTCAAGGACTACGACCTTGTCCTCAGGATATTTCTCAAGCCAGTAGTGGGCGAAGTTGGAGCCGATGAAGCCTGCTCCTCCTGTAATCATTATGGAAGCCATCATCACTCCTTAATCGAAATACACTGCGTCCTTAAAGGGAACCCCGGCGAGATCCTTCTTCGAGAGAAGCGGCTCAACGCCAGCGGGGATCGGCCACTCGATGCCGATCTCCGGATCGTTCCACTTGATGGAGTGCTCTGATGACGGATCGTAGTAGTTGGTGCACTTGTAGACAAATTCTGCGGTTTCGCTGATGACGCAGAAGCCGTGGGCGAATCCTTCCGGGATCCAGAACTGCAGCTTGTTCTCGGATGAGAGCCTGACGCCTACGTATTTTCCGAAGGTCGGTGAGCTCTTCCTGATATCGACTGCCACATCGAATACCTCTCCCTGGACGACGCGCACCAGCTTCCCCTGCGGGTGACTGAGCTGGTAGTGGAGTCCGCGGAGAACATGCGCGGTTGACTTCGAGTGGTTGTCCTGCACGAACGCCTTGTCCGCCACATTCTCCCTGAAGAAGGAGTCGCGCCAGGTCTCCATGAAGAAGCCCCGCTCGTCCCCGAACACCTGGGGTTTCAGGATCTTGACGTCCTTTATTTCGGTATCGATGATTTCCATAACGTCTCTGTACCAATTGACTAAAACAAAAAATAAGCCGGCACTATTTTAATGACTGAGCACAGCTTCTGCCGCATGCTTTCGTCTCTGTTCCGTTCCGGCTCCTTACTTATTCTGTT
>DEHC01000073.1:1358-27770 GCA_002351705.1 Gammaproteobacteria bacterium UBA2810
CGAGCTCATCGGCGTTGATCCAGCCGTTGTCCCAGGCAGCCTCCTCAGGGCAGCCGACCTTTATTCCCTGCCTGGTGTCCAGGATCCTGATGAACATCGAGGCGTCAAGCAGGGACTCATGAGTTCCGGTGTCAAGCCAGGCGTAGCCGCGGCTGAGCTTCTTCACGTGAAGCTGCTTTTTCCGGAGGTAGATATTATTGCAGTCGGTGATTTCAAGCTCGCCTCTTGCGGACGGCTTTATTGACTTCGCGATATCGATTACCTGGTTGTCGTAGAAGTAAAGGCCGGTTACGGCATATTTTGAGCGCGGGTTCCTGGGCTTCTCCTCAATGGATACAGCGTTCATATTTTTGTCGAACTCAACGACGCCGTAGCGCTCCGGGTCCTTGACCGCGTAGCCGAAGAGGGTTGCGCCTTCCTTAAGCTTTGCGGAGTCCTGCAGAAGCCTTGAGAGGCCGTTTCCGTAGAAAATGTTGTCTCCAAGGATGAGCGATACGGTGTCATTCCCGATGAACTTCTCACCGAGGATGAAGGCATAGGCAATGCCGTTTGGCTTTTCCTGCACGACATAGGAAAGGTTTATTCCCCAGCGGTGGCCGTCTCCGAGGAGCCTTACGTAGTCATCATGGTCATGGGGAGTCGTGATAATCAGGATATCCCTGATGCCTGCGAGCATCAGGGTTGAGAGAGGGTAGTACACCATCGGCTTGTCATAAACCGGCATAAGCTGCTTGTTCACAGCGAGTGTCGCAGGATAGAGCCTGCTGCCGGTACCGCCGGCCAGAATAATTCCTTTCATGTCAGTACTCTCGCGGATTGATTACAGGAGCATTTCCCAAGAACGTGAGTCTTTGGGCTTCAATTATAGGCTATTATTCAGAAAGACGACATAATAGCGGATAAATTTTTTGCTGACGTATCGAAAAAAAGGATTACGGCTTTCCTGTTTTGCAGTGTCAGCCTGCCCGGAGCCAGGGATTAGCGCTGAGATACCGGCAGAGAGCCGAGACCGGACAGTTCCGGCACTGAGGCTTCTGGGCTTTGCAGGTATATCTCCCGTGGAGGAGCAGGTAGTGGTGCGCGTTCCTGACGTACTCCGCTGGAGTGATTTCCTCAAGATCCTTGGAGACTCCCGCTGGAGTCCTCGCCTCAGAGAGCCCCAGCCGGTGCGCGACGCGGAGGATATGGGTGTCAACCGCTATGACGCCTTTCCCGAAGCCGACATTAAGAACAACTTTGGCGGTCTTCTCGCCGACTCCGGGGAGCCTCACGAGCTCCTCCATGGTCTCCGGAACCTTACCGTTGAATTCAGAGACCAGGATTCCAGCTGCCCCGATGATGTGTTTCGCCTTGGTGTTCGCGAGCCCCACGGTCCTCACGATGTCCCTGACGCCATCCTCGCCGAGCTCAAGCATCGTCTGGGGAGTTGGTGCTTTTTTGAAGAGCTCTCCGGTAACGGCGTTGACGCTTTTGTCTGTCGTCTGCGCCGAGAGCATTACGGCTGTGAGGAGCTCATAGACCGAATGGTACTCGAGCTCCGGCTTCGGCTCCGGAATGGCTTTCGCGAGCAGTTCATAGACTTTCCTCGCAAGCTCCTTCCTTGCCTGCAGCCCGGAACTTTTCTCTGCGAAATCCTCAGCAGCAGCCATGACCGCCTGCCTCTGTTATGACTTTCTTTCCGTACTTTTGCTTTGACTCAATCACATTGTGCAGGGCCACCAGGAACCCGAGGGTGATGAACGCTCCGGGGGGCAGTATAGCGATAAGGACTCCAGCGTCGGAGCTGAAGATCACTGTCTCGAGGCTTTTACCGGCCTCACCTATTAGCTGCTCGAATCCAGCAAGCCAGTGCCCGGTACCGATGATTTCCCGGATTGAGCCTATTATGAAAAGGACAATCGAGAAGCCGATCCCGGTGAAGAGCCCGTCGGTAAAGGACTCTCCCACAGGATGCCTGCTCGCGAACGACTCGGCCCTTCCGATTATTATGCAGTTCGTGACGATGAGCGGTATGAATATTCCCAAAGCAGTGTAGATGTCAGGCACAAACGCCTCCATCACAAGCTCGAGCGACGTCACGAGTCCCGCGAGAATGAGGACGAATACCGCAATTCTGATCTCTGGCCTCAGGGTTTTCCTCACGGCAGATATCAAAGTGTTGCTCACGGTCAGGACCGCAGTTGTCGCGAGCCCCATGCCGAGCGCGTTGACAGCGGAGTTTGTAACCGCAAGGGTGGGGCAGAGCCCCAGCATCTGCACGAGCGTGGTGTTGCTGGTCCAGAGGCCGTTTTTCGCGATTGTCAGGTATTTTCCGATCATTTGCGTCCTCCGCAGGGCGTCTCAAATTTCCCGAGTCCACCGGGTGCCGCGAGGTCCTTCTCGAACTCCAGGAGCCCTCCTACCGCCTCGGTGATGGCTCGCGGCGTGATGGTGGCTCCCGTGAAGGAGTCGAAGTCACCTCCGTCCTTCCTCACCTTGAAAACGGCATTCCCCAGGTTTTTATCCTTAAAGGACTTCAGCCAGTCTGACTTTGACTCCTCTACCTGGTCACCAAGCCCCGGGGTCTCCTGGTGCTTCAGGACCTGCACGCGCCTTACAGTGCCGTCCCTGTCCGTTCCCGTGAGGAGCTCGATGTCCCCGGAGTAGCCCTTGTGGGTGTAGTAATGGAAGATGAAGCCTGTGACCTTATCGTCCTTCTTTGCTGTATAAAGCTCGTGGAAAGCGTCATCTCCAAGCCTTGAGTCCTTCACCAGGCGGCAGGTCCCAGCTATATTGTTGTTAAAGGCAACACCAGGCAGCATCGCGGAGAGCTCCGCAGTGAGCTTTCTGTCAGCCTGCTCCTTTATGTAGCCGCTCGTGAGCTGATTGGTGACGCCGATTAGGGCGACCGAGAGCAGCGCGTACACTCCTAATGTGAGCCCGGACTTTATTCTCTCTTTCATGCTGCCTCCCCGAGTCTTCCGAACCTTATGGGCCTTATAAGCCTGTCCAGGAGCGGGTTTATGGAGTTCGCGAGAAGCGCTCCGAACGCGACAGCATCAGGGTATCCGCCGAAGTTCCTCACGGTCACGATGAAGAACCCCACGAGGATCCCGGAGATGATCTTGGCCCTCGTTGTCGACGCCGATCCGACCGGATCCGTGTAGATGAAGAACGCTCCCATCATGGTGGCGCCGGTAAGGAGCTGATCCGTTATTGTCATAACCGGAAAATCTCCCGCATCTCCGAGGACCTGGTACATCCAGGAGAAGAACGCGACAGATCCGATGACCGAGAGCGGCACGGAGATGAAGATCATTCTGGTAACAAGGAGCACGAGCCCCCCGAGAAGGAAGGCGAGCGATACGACCTTAACCCCGTAGGTGCTGATGTCAAGCTCGGAGAGCGTGCCTTTCTTCACGTAAGGGTAATAGATGCCGTTCTTGTTCTTCTCGACTTTGTATTTGCTGAGAGGTGTCGCGTAAGTTGCGGCATCGGCCTTTGCTGTGGCGTGGGTCGCTCCGTCAGCCTTTGTGCCATCGGCCTTTTTGCCATCAGGGGCGTGCTTTCCGGCAGCAGAAGTGGCTCCGGTCCTGCCGTCAGCTCCCGCAGCCACTGTTGCATGTGTTGCTCCGTCAGCCTTTGTGCCATCGGCCTTTTTGCTATCATGGCCACTGTTTGCTGCTGAGGCTGTCGCTCCGGTCTTCCCGTCAGCTCCTGTAACTGCTGTCGCATGGGGTGCGCCGTCCGCGCTTCCGGCAGAATCCGCCTTCCCTGTGGTAGCAGAAGACTTGTGCCCGTCGGCTCCGTTCCCCGCAGCAGCAGTCGCACCTGTCTTTCCGTCAGTTCCGCTGCCTGCCTTCCCTTCAGCGTTCTGCACGGTTGCGTGAGTCGCGGCATCAGCCACCTTCAGAGCGGCTTTGCTCTCATTCTGGGCTGCTGCCTCAGAAGCTTTCACTGAAGCCTGGGCCTTTTGAGTGCTCTTTATCTCTGCAGCACTCGTTCCTTCTGCCTTCCTGACGCTCCCCATCGAGCTTCCGTGAAGAACCATCGCCTCGCTTACGGTTTTCTGCCCGGAGATAACCTCAAGGCTCTCGGAGAAGCCCAGCTTCTCGAAGTTCTCCGGAGATGGCGCGATCCATGCTGTCATCTGCCCCGGGAACGAGACAAGGAGCAGCACATAGGCTGCCATCGCAGGGTTGAAGGTGTTCTGCCCGAGACCTCCGAAACAGTGCTTCACGACCACGATGCCGAAGAACATGCCTCCCACAACCAGGTACCAGGGAAGGTAGGGCGGAACCGCAAGCGCGAAGATGACGGCAGTGAGCAGAGCGCTGAGGTCCCCCAGAGCTGTACCGACACTCTTTCCCCTCAGGAGGATGCAGAGCGCCTCAAATACCTCGGCCGCAGCGGCTGCGATGATGATGTGCCAGATCACGCCGAAGCCGTAGGCAAAGGTGAGCGCCGCAGCCGCAGGCATCAGGGCAAAGGCCGTGCAGCCCATGATGAACCTGGTGCTCTTGAGGCTGTGCACATGCGGAGCGCTTGATCTGATGAAAATCATTTGTTTTCCTCCGAAGGAGCCTGCTCCTCTCCACTATTTGCGGCCTGATCCTGATTGATGTCACCTGAAACAGCTTGCTTCCTCGCCTTAGCCCTTGCGAGCGCTGCGGCAAGCGCGGCCTTTTTCGGATTTGCTGATGGCCTATCGGCAGTCCCATTAGTATCAGCAGGTGCTTTTGCTTCCGATGATTCTGCCTTAGCTGGCCCGTCGTTCCCGGCCATCTCCGGTGTCTCTCCGCTCTCCGCGGCCTTCCGTGCCCTGGCTTTGGCGAGAGCCGCAGCGACAGCAGCGGATTTTGCGCCTGCTGCAGGCTTTGCCTCCGATGCGGCAGTTTCCTTCTCCTCGTCATGAGATGCTGGAGCCCCGGAAGATCCGCTCTCCGCGGCTTTCTTTGCCTTCGCCCTCGCGAGGGCTGCGGCAAGCGCCCTGCTTTTCGCGCTTCCGGCAGCAGGCTTTGCCCCGGAGTTCTCTGCGGCTGCCACCGCGGCTGTTCCTGCCCGGGAATTTCCTGCCGCAGCGCTGGCAGAAGCACCAGCCTGTGCGGCCTCTGTCTCGTTCTTTGTCTCGTTTTTCGCCTTTCCGGCCTTTGCCCTTGCGAGTGCCGCCGCAAGTGCGGCACTCTTCGGCTTCGCTGCGGCCTCTGCGTGGCCTGCAGCCTGTCCTGGCGCTTTCCCGGAAGCAGACGCGGCAGGAGACTGAGGCGCGTTCCCTGAAGCGGGCGCATCAGCCTTAGGCGCTGCGCTTTCCTTAAATGCCGCTATGCGCGCTTTCCTCGCTGCCGCGATCTTCTCCTCACGGGAGAGCTTCTCAGCTATGAGGCGCTCGGTATTCAGCTTCTTCCTCGCCTCCGCTGACTCCTCGCGGATGCGGGCCTTTGCTATCCTTATGTAGCGCACGAGCGGTATCCTGCTCGGGCACACGAAGGCGCAGCAGCCGCACTCGATGCAGTCGCGGATGCGCTCTCTCTGTATCGCCTCGCTGTCGCCGGCCTTCGCGGCCTTCACGAGGGCAAAGGGGAGGAGCCTTGAGGGGCAGACCCTCGCGCACCTCCCGCACCTGATGCACTCCAGGGGATTGTCGTAGGACATCACCTCAGTGCTGTCAGGCGAGAACACGCAGTTCACGGTCTTCGTGACTGAGACGTCAGGCGTCGGCACGGTGAAGCCCATCATCGGGCCGCCAAGGATCAGCTCGTTCCTCGCCTCACCATGCCACTTGCATTTGTCTAGAATATGGCGCACCGGCGTGCCGAACGGAACGATGAAGTTGCCTTTCCGTCCGAAGTTGTTTCCGGTGACGGTCACAATCCTTTCAACCAGAGGCTCGTCATCCTCGACCGCGCGCTTTATTGCGTACGTTGTCGCGACGTTCTGCATCTCGATGCCGAAGTCGGTGGATCTGCTCGTGTAGCCTACCTCGATGCCGGTGAGCCTCCTTATGAGCGGCCTCGCCGCTCCTGTCGGGTAGCGGGTCTCAAGGACACGCACGATGATGTCATCGTCTGTCTTAATTGCGCTCTTCAGCTCCTCGGCCGCCTCGGGCTTGTTGTCCTCAATCGCGATGATTGCGACCTCGGGCTTCAGGATGTACTTAAGTATCCTTATTCCCTCGACAATTTCAGCAGCCTTCTCGCGCATCAGCCGGTCATCGCAGGTGATGTAGGGCTCGCACTCCGAGCCGTTGATGATGAGGATATGGGTCTTCCCGAGAGCACCCGCGATTTTCTGATCTGCTGGAAACCCTGCGCCGCCCATTCCGGCAATGCCGGCCTGGTGGATGACGGAGAGCAGCTCCTCCGGAGTCTTCGTCCTGAAGTCGGCAACGGGGTTCCTCTCCCGCCACTCGTCCTTTCCGTCCGGGGTGATGGTGATTTCGAGATCGGGTAGCCCCGACTGGTGCGGGGCGGTGTGGAGCCCGATTCTCGCGATGGTCCCGGACGTGGGCGCGCTTACGGGGAGATCTCTTCTCCCTGAAGACCTCGTGAGCGGATCGCCTTTCCTCACATAGTCTCCGGCCTTCACGACGATGGTTCCCGCGTCCCCGGAGTGCTGCCTTACCGGCACGATGTAGACCGAGGCGGGCTCCAGCCTTTCAATGGGAGTCCCGGCGGACTCGTCCTTGTGCTCCGCGGGATGGATGCCGCCGTGGAAGCGCCAGGTCTTTCCGGCCCTGATTTTCGCAATTATCTTTTCAAAATCCATGGCGTATCCTACCTGAGGCTCTCCTCACTGAACTCGTAGTCCCAGCTCTCCGGGCTTTCCTTTATCTCATCCATGATGATGCACTCCGTGGGGCAGGCCTTCACGCACTTGCCGCAGCCGGTGCAGTCCTTCCTGATTACGGTGTGCTTCATGCGTGATGCTCCCACGATGCAGTCAACGGGGCAGACCGTCTGGCACTTGCCGCAGCCGATGCAGCGGGACTCGTCGATGAACGCGGCCCCCGGCGCCGGCGCCTCGCCGGTCTCGGCCTCGGCCGGATCTATCCCCATAATCTTTGCTATCTCAAGCGCAGTCTCGCGTCCGCCCGGGATGCACTTGTTGCAGGCATCCTTCCCATCCGCGACGGCGTTCGCGTAGGGGCGGCACCCCGGGTGCCCGCACTGTCCGCACTCGGTATGGGGAAGGATTTCGTAAATACGGTCGGCAGCAGGGCTTTCCTGCACTCTGAACTTCCCGGAGAGCCAGGAGAGAAACACTCCGGCCACGGCCCCGACGGCCGCGAAGATGACTATTCCGATAACAAGCTGAAGCATTACTTTACAATCCCCGAAAAGCCCATGAACGCCATTGACATGATCCCGGCCGCGATCATGCCTGACGCGGCTCCCCTGAAGGGGGCCGGGATGTCATTCTGCTCAAGCCTCTCGCGCATAGCGGAGAACATGAGGATTACCAGTGTGAAGCCAAGGCCTCCCCCGAGACCGTAGATGACGCTCTCGGCGAAATTGTGCTGCAGCGAGGTGTTGAGGAGCGTGAGTCCCAGCACTATGCAGTTCGTGGTGATGAGCGGGAGGTAGATGCCGAGGACCCCGTAGAGCTCCGGGTTGGTTTTCTTCAAAACAATCTCGAGGGTCTGCACCACGAGCGCTATGACGAAGATGTAGGCGATGGTCCTTAAATAGGTAAGCTCCAGCGGCGCGAGTATATAGGTCTCCGTAAGGTAGGTGAGCGCTGATGTAACCATGAGCACGAGGGTGGTCGCAAGCCCCATGCCGAATGACGAGCCGTACTTCCTCGAGACTCCCATGAACGGGCAGAGCCCGAGGAATTTCACCAGCACGAAGTTGTTCACAAACACTGTGCTGATAAGAATTAAGGCATACTCACGCATAACGCGGCTCCTTGCGCAGAGAAGAATACGCGCATTTTACTTCAATTTTTACTATTCCGCTGGGAATTATCAAGATTTATTTTTACAGGGAATACCTTCCGTCAAGCCTCGCGGTGATGAGCTTCACCTCATCGCCGTCAGCCCTGACGTACTTGAACTCCTTGTCCCAGGCACCCACGACATAGCGCCTTGCGGGGAGGTAGAGGGAGTTCGCCTGGAAAATCTCGGTATTGTAGTCCCTGATGAGGGGCCTGTGGGTGTGCCCGTGGATCATCACGGAGCACTGCCTCGCGGTCATGATCCGGAGGACCTCGCTGTCCGAGACCTCCATGAGCTCAAGAGGCTTCACGGAGTTCTCGCTCCGGGACTTCCTCCGCATGCCGGCCGCGATCCGCTTCCTTATGGAAAGCGGGAGCGCGAGGAAGCACCTCTGCAGGAACGGGTTCGAGACCGTCCTCCGGTATTTCTGGTACTTTCTGTCGGCGGTGCAGAGGAGGTCGCCGTGGAGTATCACCGCGGAGGATCTGCCGAGCCTCACCTCGCTGATGTCGGGAAGCAATGTGAGCCCCGCGAGATCGCAGTATTCTTTGCCTATCAGGAAGTCGCGGTTTCCCCGGATGAAGAACTTCCCCGGGCGTCTGAGGCGCTGCAACTCCCAGGCGACGCGCTCCGAGAGGTCGGCGCGCTCGTCATCCCCGATCCAGGCCTCGAAGAGGTCGCCCAGGATATAGAGCTCGTCGCACCTCAGGCACTCCTCGCGGATGAACCTGATGAATCCCTCGGTGATGTCGGGGCGGCTGTCCTGAAGATGGAGATCCCCGATGAATATCCGCCTCATGCCGGCATTTCACCCATTCGTCTGTCCGTCATTCCCATTTGCCGCCCAAATCCGTGCCCGGGGCAGGGCATTCCTGCTATGCAAAGCCCGTCTGCACAGCTCCTGCTGACGATGCTCAGCCAGCCTCCCTGGCGCTTATGATCTCAACGGTCTCCGCGGGGACGTCGCGCATGTAGTAGCCGATGCTCCCGGTCTTCACCTTCTCGATCTTCTCCACGGTGTCCGTTCCCTCAGTGACCTTCCCGAACACGCAGTAGCCCCAGCCGCCGCGGGTCTCGCTCGTAAAGTCAAGGTAGGCGTTGTCAACGGTGTTGATGAAGAACTGGCTCGTGGCGGAGTGCGGATCGCCTGTCCTGGCCATCGCAATGGTGAACTTCCTGTTCTTAAGCCCGTTCGATGCCTCGTTCTTTATCGGATCGTGCGTCTCCTTCTCGGTGAAGTCCCTGGTGAGGCCGCCTCCCTGGATCATGAAGCCCTTTATGACGCGGTGGAATATGGTGCCGTCATAGAAGCCTTCCTTTACGTATTTAAGGAAATTCTCGCAGGTGAGAGGGGCCTTCTCCTCGTCGAGCTCGACGGTGAATGAGCCGAGGCTGGTCTCGAACTTTACTTTTTTCATGATTCTGTCCTGTTGCTGAGAGACGCCTATTATAAACAAATACGAACTGCAGGCGCATGGAAGGAAGAGGTGCCTTTGCAGGCGAAATGATCCGCCAGGGCCTCCCGGGGATTTGCGGGCTGGCGGCCGCGGGCCTCGCAGGAAGAGAAGGCATCCGCCGGCGTGAGGTGACTTCTGCGCAGTGAGCAAAAAGCGCCCCGCGGAATGCGGGGCGCTTTTGGCTTTGCCCGGGGAGTCCTTATGCTCCCGGCCTCCTCACGGCCCCCGGCAGTATCCGGATGGCGGCCTGCCGGCAGAGCCTTTATTCCAGGCCTAGAAGAACTTAATCCGGCGCTCTCGCTTTATGGCCTTGAGCGCCATGTACTTCTGCCGGTAATGCTCCCTCCGGTGGCCGAAGGTGATTTTGGAGAGGAGCTTGTACCTGAGGTAGGTGCCGTAGCGGAAGGTCTTGTCAACCGTGACGGCATTGGCAGGCAGCGCAGGAGCAGGAGACGTGGCAGGCGCGGCGCCGATGCCGAAGTTCGCTCCGGAATACTGCTTCAGGTGGTTCCAGTGCCCGGTCCAGGAGTTCCTGCCCCAGATCCTGTTGAGCTCTGCGTTGTAGTCGCGGAGCCGGTAGGAGAGGTTGTTGATGTAGAGCGCCGCGAAATCCTCAGGCATGGCCCATTTCGAGAAATACCCCCGGTTCTGCGCGCAGTAGCAGAACACCCTCTCGAGCGCGTGGGAGATGGTATGGTCTATGGGCATCGGCTCCTCCGGGAAGTCGTCGTAGTCCCACTTGTAGGCGAACAGATCCGAGAGCGCGTCGGTCCTCGCCCAGAACATGGTCCCGAAAGGAGCTATGACCTTATCATCGAACGGGACTTTGAGCTTCAGCATGTCAAAGAGCTTTCTGAGCCAGTCAACGGTTCCCTCGAACACCTCCGCGCCCAGGGTGATGTACAGCGAGAAGTAGGGGACAGGAGGCATCATCACGCCGGTGCGCGATGACTCATCGAATAGCTCCTCGACCAGATCCTTTACGTATTGCCTGCTTTCAAGGCAGCACTCGAGGCAGCGCCTCATGAAGTCCTGCGAGAGGGTATAGGGGATCTGCTTTGACTTCTTGTCATGGACAAAGCAGAACGCATCGTAATTTTTGACATAAGGCGCGAAGGTAACAAGAAGCGACGCGACATCGCGCCCACGGTTGGGCTTCAGGAGGAACGCAACCTTGCCGACCGCCGCTGAGCCTTTCCTCTCATCAAGCACTTTCCTGTATGCGTCAAGGACCTCCTGCTTCGAGGAGATAATATACAGATCTGATCCTTCCGGCATATTGAGGAGGTAGGAGCACATGTTCTCCGCGAGATCCGCGTAGTAGGCGTAGCAGACCAGGGCAATCCTGTGCTCCGTGTAGTGACTTGCCCTGCGGTGGATCCAGTTAAGGGCAAGCCCGTCCTTGATTGAGGAAAGCTTCTGGCAGCGCAGGAGATCCGAGTAAATGTACTCTACCGGGTAGGAGGTCTTCTTAAGAGCCTCCATGGTAAGGATCGGCACGAATCCCTCGCCGGTCTCGGTCCAGACATTGGCCTCGTTTACAAAGAGCTTCCTCTTGATGAAAGGATCCCTGTCAGATGTGAGAAGCTCGTCAGCGCAGGCAAAGGTCGTGTTATAGGGGCAGTTGCGCCTGAAGTATCTGTCGCAGTCTACGTAGGTGTCGTAGGTGAAGCCGCAGTCATGGAGGTACTGCGTGAACTTGTTCTCATGGAAGCCGACCTCTATTGAGTAGTTTGAGGTTGGCTCCAGCTCTGTCCACCATTTCTGGAAGCCGTTTGACTCAACGACCCGCCTGCTGAAGACTATGAAGTACGACTGGATATGCTCAACTATGGCAGATTCGGGATTGCCGCTGATGATCTCTGAGCCGGTAGCGGGGTGCTTGGTGATGCCCCAGAAATCGCACTTCCTCGACTCCATTTTTGAAAAGACCTCGGAGAGCGGATAGGCCGGGCCGTAGCTGCTGCAGTTGCAGAGAACCAGCTCGTCGTACTTCAGGATTTCCGGGAAGCCGAGGCTCAGGATTGTTTCCTTCCACGCGCCGAAGTCGAGACCCTTGTTCTCCCGGTTGAAGATCCCGAGACCGAGGCTTTCGATTTCCTTTCGTCCCTCAGGCTGGATCTTCCCGTTCACTATGAAGACAATCCTGTCAGTGACTTCCTTCAGTGCCTTTACGTAATATTTGACGTAGTCACTGACAAAGCCTTCCTTGTCGTAGAAGATATATAGGGCAAGCCGTTTCACTTTGTTCATAGCTTCAATGTTTCTCTTGCATGGATTGGGTATATCCTGAGGCTCAACAGGCTCATCCCGTGAAAGCGCGGGAGCGCCGTATGACGCGAAAGAATGTGGGCTGATTATAAAACATAAATCGTGCCTGTTCGAGAAGCGGCTGTGTCCCGCCCCCCGGCCGATGAGGAGCGCTCAGCACATGGCAGGGCGCCGCAGCATCACAAAAATAAGGCGTTCCAGCGCGTTTTTGACTATAATCCGGAACTGCAATGAATACCCAGAGTCCATCTCTTTAAGCGGAACATAATCATGCTCAGAATCTACAATACCCTTACTAGGAAAAAGGAAGAGTTCAAACCTATCGAGCCCGGGAAAGTCGGCATGTACGTCTGCGGCGTAACCATCTACGACTACTGCCACATCGGGCACGGGAGGACCTTCGTCTGCTTCGACGTGATTGTCCGCTACCTCCGCTATCTTGGCTACAAGGTAACATACGTAAGAAACGTTACCGACGTCGATGACAAGATCATAAAGCGCGCGGCGGAGAACCATGAGCCGATAAGCTCCCTCACCGCCCGTATGGAGAAGGAGATGCACAGCGACTTTGACGCGCTCGGCATGCTCCGCCCGGACATTGAGCCGCACGCCACCGAGAACATCGACGGCATCATCGACATTGTGAAGCGCCTCCTCGAGAACGGCAACGCCTATGTCGCGGGAAACGGCGACGTGATGTTCTCCATTGACAGCTTCCCGGAGTACGGACGCCTTTCCGGGCAGAAGCTCGATGACCTCCGCGCCGGCGCCCGTGTCGGAGTCGAGGAGAGCAAGCACAACCCCTATGACTTCGTGCTCTGGAAGATGTCGAAGCCCGGCGAGCCCGAGTGGGACTCCCCCTGGGGCAAGGGCAGACCTGGCTGGCACATCGAGTGCTCGGCGATGAACCACCGCTATCTCGGAGATAAGTTTGACATCCACGGCGGCGGCTCCGACCTTATATTCCCGCACCATGAGAACGAGATCGCGCAGAGCTGCTGCGCCTTCCATACGACCTATGTCAACACCTGGATCCACTCCGGCATGGTGATGATCAACAAGGAGAAGATGTCGAAGTCCCTGGGGAACTTCTTCACCATCCGCGACGTCCTCAAGGAGCACGCTCCGGAGGCAGTAAGGTTCTTCCTCCTCTCCGGGCAGTACCGCACCGCGCTCAACTACTCGAAGGAGAATCTCGAGCAGGCAAGGTCCGCTCTCGCGCGCCTCTATACCGCGCTCCGCGGCCTTGAGCTCCCGGCATCCGCTGACGCGGGCGATGACTGCGCTGACTACGAGAAGCGCTTCCGCGAGGCGATGGACGATGACTTCAACACTCCTCTCGCGCTCTCGGTCCTGTTCGAGCTCGCGAAGGAAGTGAACAGCCTGAAGGAGAAGAGCGATCCTGCCGCAGTGAAGGCAGGACTTATGCTCAGAAAACTCGGCGGCGTCCTCGGCATCCTGCAGGACTCACCGGAGAGTTTCCTGAAGGGCGGCAGCCAGTCAGTCGATGAGGGCGGCGACGCCGAGATTGAGGCTCTTGTGAAGGAGCGCAACGAGGCAAGGGCCAGGAAGGACTGGAAGGCCGCCGACGCCGCAAGGAACAGGCTGCAGGAGCTCGGCATCGTTCTTGAGGATGGGCCGAACGGCACTGTCTGGAGAAGGAAATAAGAGCGTGAGTTTTCCGGGCTCTGGCAGGCTCCGCTATGCAGCTATGCAGGGCAGCTATGCCGGAGCCTCCATCTTCGCCGGCTTGCAGCTTTGAGTTTCTGTGATGCCGCGGAAGTTCCCTAAGAAAGAGAGGCCTGACCGGAACATGGCAGGCGGATAGATGGCTATCTCCCGCTTTATTCCTGATCTGCCTATCGTTTCATCTCAGCAAAAGACCTGGCAGTTTTTTAGCCTGATGCCCGGTGATTCTGGAATCTTCGGGAAGAGACCACCTTTATTTGCGTAAGGACAGCCTTCAGATGAAATTCCTTGATTTATTCCGGAGAAACCGGACTGACCAGCCTTTTGAGCTTGTCAGCAGAAAGGTTCACCATGCCATGTGGGAAAGCTTCTCCTGCGCAGGCGTTACAGTTGATGACTCAAGGCCTGTATCCGTCAATATCGTCATGCAGGACATCTCGCAGCATATGAGCGCCGGGCCTCTCAGCATCCTCTATTTCGGGAGGTTCCTCCTGAAGAGCGGATACCATGTGAGGCTCCTCATAATTTCCGGCAAGACCGCTGAGGAGCTGCAGGACACGCTCAGATGCCAGAATGACGACATTACCGGGATAAGCGGCCGGTTTGAGGTTGAGGCAATAAGGCTCCGGGAGAGCTCTGAGATAAGGGTTAACCCAGGCGACATGAGCGTCGCCACGATGTTCAACACCGCCTATGCGGCGTCTGCCATACAGAAAAGGTGCAGGAACAAAAAGTTCATCTATTTCATCCAGGATGACGAGCGGGAATTTTTTCCTTCCTCATCCCTCCGGTGCGCGGCCGGGCAGTCCTATGCCCTTGACTGCTGCCCGCTCTTCTCCACGAAAATACTGGCGCAGCATTTCCTTGCTGAGGACATAGGGCAGCTCAGAAGCAGGAAAGTTCCTGTCATGTGGCAGGGCTGCCCGGCCAATTACCGCCTCCCGCCTTTCGAGGAGTTTTCCCGGAGGACGAAAAAGAGGTTTGTCTTTTACGCACGGCCGAAGAACCCCAGGAACTGCTACGACTTCGCCATGTACCTCATCATCAGGGCTGTAGAGGAAGGATTGTTTGACGGCGGCTGGGAGTTCTACGGCATCGGCTACCCCGAGCCCTGCGATCTAGGGCTTCCCGGCGGCAGGACCCTTCACATGCTCCCGAACATGCCTCTTGACCGTTACATGGACAGCCTCTGCACCTATGACGTCGCGCTTTCCCTCATGGCAACGCCGCACCCCAGCATGCCTCCCGTGGATCTCTCGCTCTCCGGCTGCGTTGTGGTGACAAACACCTACAAGAACAAGACCAGCGGGGTTCTGTCGGAAATCTCTCATAACATCATAAGCGCGCCGCTCCTTGTGGAGCCGCTCCTTGATGCCCTTAGGAAGGCGGTGGAGTTCAGCGGCAACCTTGAGCTACGCTATGAAAATGCCAGGAATTCATCCTGGCCGAGATCGTGGGACACTGCCTTCGGCGCCGGGCACCTTGCCTGGATCCGGGACATTATGGGGGCAGGGCAATGAAAAGGCTTTCCCTTTACGTCTTCTATGAGAGGAACGGCTGCCTGAGGGATTCTGACAGATATTATCTGAAGGGCCTCAGGGCGGTATCAGATCCGGCTGTCATTGTGAACGGCCCCTTGTCAGACGAGTCACTGGAATTCCTCAAAAGTGAAGGCTATGAAGTCCTGTGCCGTGAGAACTCGGGCTTTGACTTCGCCGCCTGGAAGGACTATCTTGAGAAGAACCCGGACGTTCTCCGGAGGTACGATGAGATCATCCTCTGCAACTGCTCCTGCTTCGGGCCGGTGTTCCCGCTTGAGGGCGTCTTCAGGAAAATGGACGGCGTCAGCTGCGATTTCTGGGGGCTCTGCCGCCACCCGGGGATTGAGGGGAAATTCCCGCCGCACCTGCAGTCATATTTTCTCGTCATCCGGAGCAGGCTCCTCCGGGACAGTTCCTTTTCTGAATATTTCAAAAATCTGAAGGCCGCGGCAGACTGGGACGAGGCAGTCGGGCAGGAGACACGCTTTACAGAGCATTTCGAGAATAAAGGGTTCACCTCTGCAAGCTTTATCGATGACGGCCTCGCGGAAATCTATCCGGATCCCTCGATTATCCTCCCCGAAAGGCTCCTCATGCGCGGCTTCCCCTTCGTGAAGAGAAAGGTCTTCTCTGCTGACTACGATCTCATCCAGTCGTATACCGACGGCACGCACGTCAGGGCACTCCTTGGTTTCCTGAAAGAACGGACGGACTATCCCGCCGATCTTATAAGGAAAGATGCAGTACGCTCGATGCCGAACTCCGTGCTCAGGAACATCTTCCACCTGACCTTTGTCGTGGATTCAGGCCGCAGCGCGTCCGGCTCCACGGGGATTTCATCAGTGCCCTCTGTTGCCGCCATCGTATACAGCTACTATGAGGACCTTATAGACCATAACCTCAGGTATCTCGCCTCGCTCCCCTGGGGCTCCGGCATTTTCATCGTTGTCGTATCCGAGCGCATGAAGGCAGCCTGGGATGAGAGGCTGAGGGACTTTGGCCTTAAGTATGAGATCCGCATCCAGGCGAACCGCGGGAGGAACGAGGCTGCCTACTGGCTCACCTGCCGCGACGTGATTGAAAGCCATGATTACATCTGCCTGCTGCATGACAAGAAGACGCCGTCGGCAAAGCCTCCCGTCAAGGGCCTGTACTTCAATGAGCACTGCTGGAAAAATGTCCTCTGCTCACCGCAGTATGTACAGAACATCATCTCCCTCTTCGAGAGCCGCCCTGAGCTCGGTCTCCTCATGCCCACCGTGCCCATGTTTGCCGAATGGCCGGATCTCATCCTGAACCGCGAGTGGGCCGGCGACCGTGAGGCAGCCCTCAGGATTTTTGGAATGCTGAAGCTCCATGTCCCGTTTGACGGGCATCCGGCTGCTCCCTGGGGCGCGATGTTCTGGGTGCGGGGCAGGGCGATGGCGGCCTTCTACCGCTACGGCTGGACCCTTGAGGACTTCCCGGAAGAGCCTATTAAGGACGCTGACGGCACGGTCCTCCATGCGCTTGAGAGGATGTACCCGATGATCGCGCAGGAGTCAGGATACCTCTCGGGCTGGGCAATCCCGTCAGATCTTGCCGGAACTTGCTACGACAACCTCTATGCCAAGGCGCTTAAGTACAAAAGAGAGACTGTGCAGGGCTTTTTCGAGCATCCGGATCCGGGCAGAATACATTTTTCCACAGTAAAGAAAGTGCTCTTCTCATATATAAGGAAGAAGCTTAAGGGATTCATTCCATGACCGGCCAGAAGGCATAGCACGCATGCGGCAGGCAGATCCCGGTCTGCCTGCCAGGCTGAAAGCAATGCGCCATGCCGCTGTCGCTCTCTTAGGGCTTTACCCTGTAAAAGTAAAAATCACCCGTATTTCCTATGAAAGAGAGTGTCTGATTCTGCTTCAGATCGTTTACGGCGGGAGAATTTCGCGTCACGACATAGTCAGCAGGCAGCGTGCTGAAATCAAAGTCATGCGCATTGAGCCTCATATGGATCCAGTCTCCGCCTCCGAGCGTTATGCCCATTGGAGGCTGCGCGCTGTCGGCCGATACAATCAGATGGTTGAACCTGTTATATATCTCTGGGTTCTCGAGCTTTGAGTAGAAATGCTCAAACATATAAGGGTCAACGTAATGCGATGTGGCATTCATTACTTTCTCCCCGCTGGCGAGAAAGATGTTCGGCACAACAAAATCACCGGTCATGACGAGGATCCTGCCGCCGTGCCTTAAATCTGCCGGCTTGCCGGACATCTGCGCGGGCAGATTCAGCTTTACCGATGACGGCGCGACGATGAGCGGGTTCCAGAACAGCGTGAACGGCAGCACAAAGAGCAGCAGGGCGGCAGTGACGTACCTGATTCTGTATACAAAAATGAAATGCACGGCTGCTATGAAAAACACAATGCAGATGAATTTGAGCAGCTCATTTTCCGCAAGGTAGCTGACCAGTTCCCTGTTCCTGCAGAAAAAGACGACGAAAGGCAGAAGGCAGACTGCCAGAGGCACGATTTTATGCCTGATGGCAACGGCGTCCC
Source organism: Gammaproteobacteria bacterium UBA2810 (assembly GCA_002351705.1). Lineage (GTDB taxonomy): Bacteria > Pseudomonadota > Gammaproteobacteria > Enterobacterales > Succinivibrionaceae > UBA2810. Next base: position 18,769 of record DEHC01000073.1, read on the forward strand.
TGTACTTATAGATGAAGGAGAGCAGTATGACCGAGGCAAAGCCCAGGCCGATGACTGACCTTGCGGGCGTTGATCTGTTCAGGAATGTCAGCTTGCCGAGTATTTCGGGAAGCCCTAAGTACCCATAGGCGATAAAGAGCAGCAGAACTGCGGCATTGAGGAGAACAATGCAGTTCAGCCTGCGCCAGCATCTGACTGAATAGCATAAAACTGACATCAGGACAGGAATGAACAGGCTGATGCTGCCGGTTGACTCGGACGGATTTCCCGCCATCTTCTGGCAGTCCGCGAAGAATTTCTCATCTAGCGTCAGCGGGAACAGCCAGCCCCTCGCGTAGTCAAGATCCCAGCTCGTGACAGCCGTGCCGCCGTAGATCCTTCTCTGCCCGGGATATGAGGAGTTCAGCATTCTTGAAATGGCGTCGTAATTATCAGAGAACCAGTAAGCGAGGAGCAATGCGGCAATCAGCGCAGTGTATATTATGTACGCAATATTGTTCCTGGTGAAAAAGCTCCGGCGGCTGCTGATGCAGTATCCGATGTAAGTAGCGGCGGAAACCAGGACTACCGGTATTAATCTGGGCAGGTAAAGCTGCAGGGCAAACCAGGTGAGGAGAAGCCCCGTAAGGAAAGCCAGGGTCAGGCTTGCCAGCATGTTCCGGCTCGATAGGGCAAGGATGGCGAGAGAGACAGCGAGTGATGCGGTTCCCACGTGGAGCGCAGGCCAGTTTGACCACACCACGCACTGAGGCGCGAAGGTCAGCAGCAATGCCAGGCTGAAGTTAAAAAGGGACTGTCCGGGGCAGAGCAGGTTCAGCAGCAGCCATACGCCGTTCAGGGAGATAAAAACAGGGATCCACCAGTCCCACGCCAGGGCCCTCCTGAGGTCAAAAATAAAGAATCCCCAGAGATTCATTTTGGAGATGCTGGAGAGCTCGCTGGTAGGCACTCCTGTGTCATGGATTATTGACATGTCCCTGGGGGTCGGTCCGAGGCTGCCGTTCAGCCTCGGATTTTTCTCCTCTTTATTCTCATACTGCCCGACAGCCATAAGAGTATTGACGGCCCATTCATCGGACCGTATCCCCTGCGGGTGCCCTATAAGGACTTTATCGTCTACGGAAAGCAGGCCGGATGCCCAGCCTCTTATATTTGAGATGCTTGATCCGGAAATGCCGGCGGCAATAAAAAGGAAGAACACCAGTGCCTGGATTTTTATTATTATCCCGGTTCTGTGTGAAATCGCAAAGTTCATATTCATGCTTCTGGGCTCAGCCTGTTGTCGGAAGACGCGTTCTGCCTGGCTAATGTTTTCCGGGGCTGCAGGGCCATGGCAAAGCGGCCGGCAGGACTTTCCCATTATATTATTTTGCTGTGCCGGCGGCGGCCGGCTCGATCTGGTAGAGCTCAAGATTCAGAAGAGCATATAAAGGTCCTTCACTGGCCCTCACCGTGCACTTGAAGGAGAGCTGCTCCTTCTCAGCTGATGCGTCAAGCGTCCCCACTACGGTGATTTCGCCTTTTTTGTCAGGCCCTTTCTCATCGGTATAGCGCACGCGGCCGCTCCCCGCGCGGGCGTTAAGGTATGTGCCGCAGTCTGACTTGGCCTTTTCCCTCTTTGCCTCAATGAGCTTCCTTGCCTCTGCCGCGTGATCCATAACGGCCTTCTCCACCGGAGCGGATTTCTGTGCGTCCGCTCCGGAATTTTCCTTGGAGCACCCTGCTGAGGGGAGCGTCAGGAAAGGCAGTAAAAGAGCTCCCAGGATCTGCACTTTATTTCTCATTTTTGTTGTCTCTTCAAAGTTTTGCGTATGAAAGCATAATAATATATCAGTCTGCGGGATATTGCCGTCCTGTATTTCATGTTTCTGTACATAGTGCGGCAGGAGTCAATAATAATATGAATAACTGTTTCCATCTTACCAGGACTGCGGCAGCCATTGCCGTGATTGTCTCATCATCCTTTATGCTCGGCGGATGCGGCGATAAGCCTGTAAGCCAGGAAAAGGCAGCGATTTCATTAAGTGCTGTCGGCCAGTTTGCGTCATTCAGCACCAACGCCTGCATCAGCGACAAAGGATGCGTTTATGCCTGGAAGATTGACGGGGAGAGCTCAGGCTCCGAGCGGAGCATCTCGCAGGTAATAAAGAAGGCCGGCAGCCATATCGTCAGCGTCCAGGTCACGAAAGACAACAAGACTCTTGCTGATCTCTCGGAGAGCTTCGTCATTGAGGCCGTGCCGGAAAATACCGGCAAGGCGCTCTGGAACTCGCCCGCAGGGCACATGGCAAGGAATGACGAATCAGGCGAGGCTTCCGGAACATCTGCTGCCGCAGAGGACAAATCAGATGCTACTGCCACTCCGGAGAAATCAGGGGCAGAGGAAAAGAGCGCTGCTGCCGCGCCGGCCGAGGCTCCTGCGCCTGAGGCAAAGGCTGAGGAGAAGGCTCCCGCCCCTGAGCCTGCTGCAGAGGAGAAGCCGGCCGCTCCTGCCGAAACGCCTGCTCCTGAGCAGAAGCAGGAAAAGCAGGAGAGCGCCTCAGGCTCGTCATCCTCTGGTGACGGCAGCTCGTTTACGGTTGATTTCGGCGACATGTTCGGATCCGACACGGTTTCAGCCGGCGACTCCGTAAAGGAGAGCGCGGAGAGCAGTTCCTCAGACACGAAATCTGACGCCAAGGCAGAAGAGCCCAAGACCGGGGAGCAGAAAGACGCTTCCGCTGCCGGGGATGCTCAGGAGCAGAAGCCTGAGGAACAGAAGCAGGAAGAGCAGAAATCTGATGCCTCAGCGTCAGAGCAGGAGGCCTCAGGGAGCGCTTCGGCTGATGCGGGTGCAAATGCCGGGACTCCGAATAATTCAAATGACGCGGATGCAGCTGAGACTCCCACTCCTGCCGCAGAAGAAAAGCCCCAGGATAATGCTGCCGGTGCCGGTTCTGATAATACTGATGCAGCGGCTCCGGATGCAGCGCCTGCTCCTCAGGAGAATGCTCCTGCTGCCGCTGGCTCAGAGAAAAAAGAGGGCAGTGCAGAGAATGCACCGGCAGGTGCTAAGGATCAGCCTGAGGAGCAGCCCAAGGAGGCTGCCGCAGAGCCTGAAAAGAAGGATGACGCCCCCAAGGCTGAGGAAAAGCCTGCCGACAGCGCAGTGCAGACTGACGACTGGCTAAAGTGGTAGAGGACATATAAACCGGCTTTTTGAAGAAGAAGATCCTGCCTGCCTGATGGAAAGTACTGTTTCAGGCAGGCTTTTCCTTCCCAGCGGAAAACGATATCCGTCTGGAATATAATTCAGGGTCAGATTAACCATTCCACATCTCCGGAGCTTTTATGGACAAAATCGCGGTGCTGATCCCCTGTTACAATGAGGAACAGACAGTAGCCAAGGTCGTTTCAGATTTCAGAAAGGCACTCCCTGATGCCGCAATCTATGTCTACAACAACAACTCCAAGGATCGGACTGTCGAAGAGGCGCTGAAAGCCGGCGCCATAGTGCGGAACGAGTACCAGCAGGGGAAGGGCGAGGTCATCAGGCGGATGTTCCGAGAGATCGAGGCGGAGTGCTATCTGATGGTCGATGGAGACGACACCTATGAGGCGTCCGACGCTCCGAAGCTCTGTGAGGAGGTTCTGAATCGCCAGGCTGACATGGTAGTAGGCGACAGGCTCTCATCGACCTATTTCACAGAGAACAAGCGTCATTTCCATAATTTCGGCAACTCCTTGGTGCGCTTCTCGATAAACCATGTCTTCCATTCTGACATCAAGGACATCATGACTGGCTACCGCGCCTTCAGCTATGATTTCGTGAAGACCTTCCCGGTTCTCTCAAGGGGCTTTGAGATTGAGACCGAGATGACCATTCACGCGATAGACAAGCGCATGAACATCAGGAATGTTGTTATCGGCTACCGTGACCGTCCCGCGGGCTCAGAGTCCAAACTCAACACCGTCTCTGACGGTATCAAGGTGCTCATGACTATCGGCAGGATGTTCCTCCATCACCGTCCGCTGGAGTTCTTCAGCATTTTCGCAGGAATTCTCGCGCTGATTTCCATCTGCTTCTTTATCCCCGTGTTCATTGACTACCTGGACACCGGGCTCGTCAGGAAGTTCCCGACGCTGATTGTCTGCTCATTTACCATGATGGCTGCGCTCCTCTCTTTCTTCGCAGGCCTTATTCTTTCTGTGATAAGGAACCAGTCGCTGCAGAGCTTCGAGCTTAACCGCACCTCAGTCCATGCAAGGTTTGTTGAGCTTCAGGGAAAACAGCGCAATAAGTAATATGATTCCATGATATTTTAGTTAAGATTTTGTGAATATTTTGTAAAATAGTATGGCGCATTATGCAATAATATGCAGGTAGCGTCATACCATTGCCGGATATAACCTTTATCACAGGATAACCCCAGGCATGTTATGACCTGGTGGTTATCTGTTCCGCTGAACCCAGACTTGTACTGGTTCCTGCTTACAGATTAGTCATGATGTCTCTCATATTACGGAATATTGAACGGTCCGTGTGTATGCCGGGCTCTTTGTGCAATTATGAATTCAGGTGCTGCAGGAAGGATGAAAGCCTTTCATCCTAGATTACTTCTTTTTGTCTTTGTCCTTATTACAATTGCTGTAAGTTTTCTACTCTTTCTGGCAACAAAATCAAATCCGGCTGGCTATTTCCTCCCAAAATATTCTCTGACTCTTGACGTTAAAGGCGTAGGAGGAGTTCCGTCATTTAGTATTGTGCATAGTTGCCTGTCTGCTGACAGCAGCTTTTTATGCAAGCCGAAAAGCACGCCGGTCAAAATTTTCCCAGGAGTTTTCTCCACTATTAATCTGTCGTCAGATGTAGCGTCTGGCCGTTACGATGGGATAAGCGTGAGGATTAATGGCAATAAAGGCAACTTTTTTTACGTAAAATCCATAAGTCTGCAGGGGAAAACAGTTTTTGACGGAAAGGATTTTTCTGTTTTTAAAAATTTGAATGGAATGCAGATTACCCGTGATCAGAAAACCAATCTGTCTGTTTTCAGTATCTTGTCCGAATCTGCATCATTTGAGCTTGACTGCGGTTTCACTGCGGCGGCCCAAGGAACGTCAGTCAAATACACTTACGCACTGTTTTCCTCAGTGCTTTTCCTTTCCATAATACTGTTGCTTTCAGTCTTTTGGCAGCCAGACCTTATAGCTGGAGTGTCATCACTCTCAGAGCGCAGCACCAAGCGAGCCAGTGGAAACGCGCAGCAGGTTAAATTTAATGAACGACATAAACGAACTCATATTTGGGGGGATTTACAGGAAAAAGCTCCGGTGTGAAATCGGCTGTGCTTCGGATCAGCCTTGTTGCGCTGGTTTTTGATCTTCTGTTACTGACTCTCTCGATCTGCGGACAGCTTTTTTTGTTCAATGAATTTTCTGTTACCCAGGAAATTCCTGATGGCGGCAGTTTCAAGGTTGAGGTTTCAGATTCACGGGATTTCAGCTATACGGTAGGAAGCGCGAGCTTTCTGGGGAGCAAAAGCACGACAATCCGGATTCCGGAAAGATTTTCCAGTGTCAGGATTATTAAAACGTCAGAGGATCAGGCTGGCTCAGGAAAATTCAAAGTAACAGCCTCTCAAGGAAGCTGTGAGACAAACGGAAAGTCACTTGAGTCAAATGGATTTCTGGTCTGCAGCCTCGACCAGGACGGAAGACTGTATATCAGTCTTGCTGACCATAACAAGGTCTCAGGCATTTATCTTGCTATTTTGGCATCACTTGCGGTTGGTGCCTTTATGTATTTCGCCTTCAGGTTTCTTGAGTTCAATACCGCGATCAGGCTGATGCTTATATTCATCATGATTTCAGCATACATAACTGGCGAAATCTGCATGAATATTGAATCCGGCAATGTCCTATTTTACAGGGACTACCTGCGGCTTCTGCCTGAGGTAGGGCTGAAAAATATCTGTGTTATACTCTGCATATTCCTTCTCGCTGAGCTCTCATTTTCCCGCGGCTTTATCTGTTCCGGGACTTTCCTTCAGGTCTTGCTCCTGACAATAGCCTACATAGCCATAGACTGGGGAGTTTCGAGCAGCTTTGGGATCAGGTCTGATATTAAAACCATGATGAGTCACAGCGGGGCAAACAACTCCACATTCCTGGTATTTGCGCAGGCTTTCTTCCGTACATCTCATGCATCATGGATGGTAATCGTAATGCTTGCTGACTGGATTGTCATGGCGCTGTCATTCAGGAGGAGAGAGAGCCATTCACTCAGGAAATATCTGCTGCTGATCCTAGTTCTCAACTGCATTCCATTCCTCAAGGTTTACGGTGCTTTCTATACCGATAGCAGCTACCAGCTCAGGCAGGACATTTTTGATATCCAGGGCGACACCTCGCAGGAGAGTAAAGCCGTCTATACGAGTTATTTCCCTGAGTACAGCTGGAAGCCTGAGTATCAGGTTATAGACGGGCTGAACCGCAGGAAGAACGTAGTCATTGTTCTTGTGGAGTCGCTGATTAACGCTTATTCACACCATTTCAGTGGGCTGAAGGGGTATATGCCAAACATGGATACCCTGGCATCCGAGAATGTATCTTTCATAAATTACCACGCAACGGGAGTGGAGACAGTTCCTGCAACATATTCGATTCTGACCGGCAAACTGTTCTTCACAGAACTCGATCGTGATTCCAGAAATCACCATTTTGAATTCGATGAGGCCCTTCCAAATCTGATGAAAGCAGAGGGATACTCCACATATGCTATATCATCCTCCGTGGATTTCGGCGGTCTTGATGAAATCTACAGGGACAGCGGTTTTGAGCATCTCTACGATACCTATGATCCTGCGTACAATGGGGCCAAGCGCTATCACTTTAATTCTGTGGCCGACGGGGTGCTTCTTGAGCATGCGGCTAATTTGATAAAGGGGTTTGATCAGGCTGAAAATCCGCACCTGACGTTAATTATGACAGCGTCCAGCCATAATCCATTCCTTAATCCGGAGACTGGCAAACAGGGGTACGCTGAGGTTATCTCATATGTTGACAAGGAAATAGGCAAATTTGTCCGAAAACTTGAGGAAAACGGGTTTTTCAATAATGGAACGCTGATCATAACAGGAGACCATTATCCTCCAGGGCTTGACTTTGCTCCTGGAGAGGTAAGCAGATACGGAGAGGATCTGAACCGGGTTCCGCTTATCATAGTAGACCGTGATCTTGGTCAAAAATTATTTAATACTGTGCTTGGGCATGACTCGCTTGGCTCAATCATTGAGTATCTCAATCTAAAAAAAGTAAAGAAATATGAGTACCAGGTAATACCTTTCTGGAAACCTGATGAGGACAGGAATGCAACGGTACTGTGTCCGATACTCTATCAGAGCCTTGGTATCAAGGGAGGAATTAGAGTAAGCGGGCCAAATGGAGAGCAGGGGATTTATTACGCAAATGGAGATCAGTCTGAATTTACCAGCCATTTCCTTGATCCGGAAAGCGAAAAAGAAATAGCTGGCCGGATAAAATGGTTCAAGCGTGAGGAGTAGATTCAGTATACTGTTTCAGACAGGCACTGCCTTTTTACTTCAGAGGCTGCCTGTTTTTGGAACCAGTTTCATAGGCTCTGCCTTATATTTTGCAAGTCAGAATAAGGTTCTGTGTTACTGATGTATCCCAGGCTCAGATATGTCTGAGTGATAGCTCATCTTTGGATGATGCTAAGCAAAGAAGAAAATGCTGCTTTTTTATTTCCCTATAATCATACTAATCATATATGAATTCTGCCACGACAGTGCTATAATGCTCACAAATTCATAAACATGGAGCAATATCATGGCAGAACTGTCTGATGATGATCTGAAAAAGAAAAAGGCGAGGACGCGCACCGCAATATTGTACGGCGCCGGCCTTGTCCTCGGCGCTGCCCTCGGCTTTATCGAGAACAGCACCTTTGTCGAGACGATGGACTTCATAGCGCTTGTCTTCACGAGGCTCTTCAAGTTCATCGCGATACCTGTAATAGCTTTGGCGCTCATAACGACGCTCGCGAAGCTCGGGAAGGGCTCGAACTCCGGTGCCATCTTCGGCCACGCGGTGTTCTACACGCTCTTAACCACCATACTCGCGGCCTCCATCGGCCTCACGCTCTTCCTCATCCTCTCGCCCGCCAACGTCCCGCCTGAGGTCTCAGGAGCCGCTGAGCTCCCGAACGGCACGGTGCCGAACGAGTCCTACATGCAGCACTTCATCAGCGTGATCCCGGACAACTTCGTGGCGCCCTTCGCCTCCGGGAATGTCCTCAGTATCCTCATTGTCGCCGCTCTCTTCGGCCTCGCTCTCACCGTAATGCCTGAGGGCGATCACAAGAGCACCGTGCTCAACTTCCTGAAGGGCATCCAGGACATCTTCTTCATCCTCATCCACTGGCTGATCCTGGCGCTCCCCATCGGCATCCTCGCCTTTACCGCGCAGCTCGTGCACGGGATCCTCACTCAGCAGGCGCTTGGGAGCCTTGTAACCTACTTTACCGTGGTTGTGGGCTCGAACCTCATACAGATGTTCATCGTCCTGCCGCTCCTTCTCGTAATCCGTGGGCTCAACCCCCTCAAGGTCGCGAGAGGCATGTTCCCAGCGCTCATGGTCGCGCTCTTCTCGAAGTCCTCAGCCGGAACACTCCCGGTAACGATGGCCTCCGCCGAGGACAACCTCAAGGTTGACAAGAGAGTCTCCAGGTTCGTGCTCCCGGTCTGCACCACCATCAACATGAACGGCTGCGCCGCGTTCATCCTGGTAACTTCCCTTTACCTGATGCAGAATGCCGGAATGGACCTCTCCGTTCCTACCATGCTGGTCTGGATCCTGATTGCGACTCTTGCCGCTGTCGGCAACGCCGGAGTCCCGATGGGCTGCTTCTTCCTCACGCTCTCGCTCATGGCCTCGCTTGACGTGCCGGTCCGCCTGATGGGCATCATCCTCCCCGTATACGCGGTAATCGACATGATTGAGAC
>DEHC01000047.1:0-36913 GCA_002351705.1 Gammaproteobacteria bacterium UBA2810
GTCCTTGTTAGCCATTACAACCCCGTTTTCTTGTGTGACTATAATTATAATATGGTCACACGAGAAAAGCAACAAAAAACCGGCCTTCTAAGCCGGTTTTCAGCTGTTTTTGATGGTATTCTATGTGACTATAAAACGAGATTTAGGTATCAGAGCTGCTGCTGTCACCCGCGTCTGATCTCACGCTGGAGCCAGAACCCGTACCCGTACCCGTGCCCGCGCCCTGTGCGCCGCTGTCCTCAGCGGGCACGGCACTGTTGCTGCTGTCAGGTCCAAAAAGTTTAGACCTGTATTCGTCATCGCTCATAATCGGAGTTTCAGCCATCATCTCGCTCAGGTTAGGCCGTGCACAGAATCCATTCTTAAAGAAGCTAGCAGACATTATCGCGTTCTGCCCCTGCTTCTCGGTCATTTTTGAAATTTTGGCTGCGCCCCAACGTCCATCTTCCCCGGCAAGCCACACCCAGCTTCTGGGATACATATTGAGGTGAAAGTAATATATTTTGCCTGCTTCCAGATTCAGCTTTGCATTGGAATAGCCCGAGGACAGGTAGTGAATGCCTGGCTCTACCTCAAGCCTGTAAAAGGCTCCCGGACGCAGCAGGCCAAAGCATTTCCCGTCAAGGTAAGCAGGCTTGAGCTTGCCCTCACTCATCATTGCCATTGCATCAAGAATCATATTATTGCGCCAAAGAAAGACAACGGCCTTGTAAGGAAGCGGCTCGAACCGTTTTGCCTCTGCCTCCTCGTAGATGCTGCCCATCACATCGTATTCTTTATCAGATAATTGCCTGGGCTGCCAGTCAGGATTGGTCATTACCCAGCCGATTGAAGTCATAAGCCTCTTGGCCGTCGAATTATCACCTCTCTGTCCAAGGCCATTCTGACGCCTTGCTGATGAGTCTATCGCCTCAACACTGTACGAGCCCTGATCCAAATTATAAGAAACACGGAGCTTTACCCAGTCATCCTTGCCTTGAATGACTTTAAGGTCTACCCGGCCAGGTGACGCTGATAAATCAGTATAGTTAAACCGGCTTCTCGAGGCAGCCCTCGCAACAGCAGGCATAAAAACGTCCACGTTCTCTTTATTTTTATTGACCTGCGCAATAATCGGGCCACGATAGACCTGAGGAGCCTCTGCAGTTGACTTGCATCCGCTCATGAGAAGAGCCGCCGCAGCCAGGGTTACTCCTGCGCTGAGGAGTTTTTTTGACAATCTGATCATGCTTTAACCTGCCATTTTGCCTGCTTAATATGATACATATGGCATTATAGCCAGCATCTCCGGCAGATGATGGAACATAACCCACACTTGCGGCAAAAGAACTGACACATTGGTCATACAGCACAGTTTTCCGCAGACGCGCATGTCCCAGTGAGATTTTTCATTTCAGGCGCGCCTGCGGAGGAGCCTGTCCATCTCCCAATTCCTGCCCGGCTCCTTCCAAAAGCGCCTCAGCCCATCTCAGCGCCTTATCCCGAGGAGCCTCAGGAGCCCTGAGAGGCACTTTTCGTAAATGAGCCTCGTGTGCATCCAGGATATCCTGACGTTGTCCCTGAACACGTCAAAGTTGCTGACGCCGTTTTCAATGTACCTGACCTTCACAGGAACAGGTACATCCTTCACGCCCGCCCAGCATAGCCTCACGAAAATCTCCGTGTCAAAGTCCATCCTCGCGCCGAGCCGGTGCTTCCCGCATATCTCCAGCGTCTCCTTCAGGGGATAGAGCCTGAGCCCGCACATCGTGTCGATAATCGCCCACCGGCCGAGCTCGACCGCCACCCAGAAGTGGGTGATGTACCTTGAGACAAAGCGGAGCCTGTTGACCGACCTGTCATATACCGGGACGCCGTAGACAAGGCTCCCGGGGGACTTCTCTGACGCGGCAAGGACATCCGCAATGCCTCCCGTGTCGATCTGACCGTCAGCGTCGATCTGCACCGCGTATGTGAAGCCGAGCTCCGCCGCCTTCTGGAATCCCCTTATTACGCTTGCGCCCTTCCCCATGTTCTCTTCATTGCGGAGAATCATTACGCTCTCTGATGCTGCCGCGGCAAGTTTTGCACTCTCCTCCGGGGCGTTCCCGTCATCAACCGCGATGACGAGCATCCCGCGGGCCCGGAGGCTCTCGAGGCTCTCCAGAAGCGGCTCCACGTGCCTGTAGCACGGCACGATGAGGCAGGCATCCTTCCTAAGCTCTTTCCCAGCCATCAGTCTCTCCCGGCGCTCAGTCCTTTCCCTCAAAGAGCCCCAGCACCCACTCTCTCGGCACCTTGCTCATCGCATTCTCCTCGATCCTCTCCACAATCCTGAGGTATCTCGGGCGCTCAATCGGCGAGAGTTTTCCTGAAGAGCGCTCCCGGAGCGAGATGAGGATTCTGCCGGACGTCATTCCCTCTGTCTCACGGAGCCCGGCGGGCGAGAGGACCACGGCGCAGCCGATGCCCTCCCGCTCCCTATGTCGCACGTCAACAGCCGCGACGGCGCCTATCCATGGATCGCTCATGAGCGCCCCCTCCACCTTGTTGAGCGAGACCAGGGTGTCCTCGATTTTCACCTCGCGGCCGATCCTCCCGCGGAGGACAAAGGTGCCGTCGTCATTGAACGAGACATAGTCCCCGCAGAGCATGTCACGCCCGTCGTGCACCGGATCGCGGTCAACATGCAGGCGTCCCTCAGCATCCGCGTAAAGGTGATACTCCGGAAGCGGGATCCAGGGCTTATCCGGTGCGTCATCAAGCCTGGTCGCTATTACTCCGGTCTCGGTGCTCCCGTAAACGTCCAGAGCCGGAACGCCGAGCACTTTCACCGAGAGCTCCATCGCCTCAGGAGTCATCCTCCCGCCTGCCGCCATGACATGCGCGCACGGAGCCTTCCGCCCCTCGGGATCGAGCCTTTTTATGAACGAGGGAGAGGTGACGAGAAGCGCCCCCTCCGGGATCCTGCCGAACTCCCCCTGCGATGCTACCGCGCGCGGGCAGGAGACCGAGAGCGTGAGGAGGGGGAGCATGACCCTGCTCGTAAGGCCGTAGCCGTGTCGGCAGGGAACAGTCGCGAACACCCTTCTGCCCCTCCCGTAGCACGTGCTTACCCCGGGGTACTCCCCGGCAGCACGGAGGATAAGCTCGCGTGCGGTTTTATTGTCCTCCTTCGGGGTCCCGGTGGATCCCGAGGTGAAGAGCGTGCAGCGCGCGCTCCTCTCATCGAAGGCGCGCGGCCTGCAGCCCGTCCTGGAGGCGAGGCTGTCAATCCGGAGCATTTTCTTTCCCCGGAGGAATGACAGATCAATGCTGCCGTCAGAGAGCACCGCCTCAAAATGATCCCCTACAAGCGTGAAATGGCTCCGGTCGAAGGAGTTCGGCAGGAACACACGGACTCCCGCCATGAAGCAGCCGGCAAGCGACTCGAGGAGGCGCCTCTGATCATCGGTGCACACTGCCGCAGTCCTGACGCCGGCCTCCTTAAGGCCCGCTGATACTGAGGCAGCTCTGCACCTCAGATCCGAAAGGCGGTACTCCCCGTCATCCGCGGCTGCGATGACCGCATCCCCGTTCTCAGCGTCAGTGAGGAGATCGCTCCAGCTCCTGTACTCAAGCATCAGATCATCCCGCCGTTTACGTTTATGACCTGCCTCGTCACGTACGCCGCCTCCTCGGAGAAGAGGAACGCAATGCAGCCAGCGACCTCGGAGGGCTTCCCTGCGCGGCGCATCGGGATCATGGGCAGGGCCTGCTCGAGGATTTCAGGGCTCACCATGCCGGTGTCGATGCAGCCGGGGGCGACGGCGTTCACCGTGATGCCGCGCTTCGCAAGCTCCAGGGAGAGCGCCTTGCAGGCCGCGATGAGGCCGCCCTTCGAGGCTGAGTAGTTGACCTGCCCGCGGTTGCCGGCGACGCCGGAGACCGAGGAGACCGCGACGATGCGGCCGCCGTCCCTGAGCCTGATCATGGGCATAACGCAGGGGTTCACCACGTTGTAGAAGCCGGAGAGGTTGGTGTTTATCACCAGATCCCAGTCATCGCCGCCCATCGCGGGGAACGGTGCGTCCCTGATGACGCCTGCATTGGAGACGATACCCCAGAATGCTCCGCTTTTCTCCATGGAGCACTCAAGAGCCTCACGGGCGGCATTCCGGTCCGACACGTCAAACCGGAGGATTTCAGCGGAGCGGCCCTTTGCCCTGACCGCCTCCGCGGTCTCCTCAGCCCCTTTCAGGTTGCTCCTGCAATGCACGGCAATGTCAAAGCCCGCATCAGCGAGTCGGAGCGCAGCCGCTCTTCCGATGCCGCGGTCAGCTCCTGTAACAAGCACTCTTCTGGCCATTTTCAAGTTCCTTATTTTTTATGTGTTCCGATAATGATCGATGCATTGTTGCCGCCGAACGCGTAGGAGCCCGAGAGCGCGTATTTTCCGCTGCACCGGAGCCCCGGCTGCGTCACAAGGCAGAACTCCGGCAGCTCCGGATCAACATCCCCGTCAGCGTACGGAAGAGCCGGGATCGGGATTTCATCCTCAATCACGAGCGCCGAGAGCATCACTCCCATCGCGCCGGCGGCGCTCAGGGTGTGCCCGGTAAAGTATTTCGGCGCGAAGGCGGGGACCTCCGGCAGCAGATCGTGCATCAGCCTGCTCTCCATCTGATCATTTGCGATAGTGCCGGTGCCGTGAAGCGCGGCGCAGCTTATGTCGGAGAGCCCAATCCCGGCGCGCCTCACTGCCTCGCGCACCGCATCCTTCTGCGGCCCGGCGTCAGGCGCCGGCGCGGAGATGCTGAAGCCGTCAGCGGTTGCGCCGAACCCGGCGAGGAAGAGATCCGAGTGAAGGAGCGGCTCCTTCGTTACAACCGTGAGGACAGCGGCCTCACCGATGTTTATCCCCTGCCGCCTCCGGTGAAACGGGAGGCACCTCTCAGGCGAGAGCACGCCGAGGGACCTGAAGCCCGCTGCCGTCACATGCGAGATCACGCTTACCCCGCCGGCGATCACCGCGTCAGCAGCTCCGGCCTCAATGAGCCCCGCTGCGGAGATGAGAGCCCGGGCTGATGAGGTGCATGCAGTAGCTGCTGACCAGCAGGGGCCTCCGATTTCAAGCGTGTCACGGGCATAGTCAGACATGCAGGCGACATCGGAGAGGGAGAAGTCAAAGCCTTCATCAGGCGATTTCCCTTCCTCTAGGCTCTTCTCGGCCTCGTTGAGCGAGGCGGTGGAGGTCCCGATGACGCAGGCGGTCCTGTCCTTCCCGAAACGGGTGAAGGCGGCGTCAAGCTCCGGAGCGAGCTCCGCCATGGCGTGTCGGAGAAGGACGATGCTCCTGCTCTCGGACTGCAGTCTCTCAGCGCCCAGGAGCCTGAAATAGTCCTCTCCCGAGGCGTCGAAGCGGCTGATGTCAGCCTCCCTGAGAGAGTCCGGGCTTATCCCGGGGAAGCTCAGGTCATGCGCCCAGCCTGGAGCGCACCCCTTGCTCCTCAGTGACTCAATGGTCTCCGCGAGACTGGAGCCAAGGCAGCTCACCGTGCCGAATCCGTTAATCGCCAGCATCATCTCTCCAGAAATCATAGAAGTTGAACCAGTCGTAGGGAGCCTCGAGGATAAGCCTCTCAAGCTCCCGGCAGTAAATCTGCGCGCAGCGCTCCGCTTCAGCTGCACGGCATTTCCGGTCGGGTGAGAGCATGCCAATCTCCTTGAGGTAGACCGAGTATGACTTCCCGTCCCTCACGGCGTGGAGGAGAAAGACCGGCAGGCGGAACACCGATGCCACAATCCACGGCGAGGCGGGGAGGAGCACCTCTCCGCCGAGGAGCTCAGCCCGCACGGTCCTCCTGCTTTTCTCGCTCGTGAGCCGGTCTGCCATCATGGCAAACCACTCGCCTTTCACGATGGCATCCCCCAGGAAGGCGGACATTACGGAGTCCTCGTCATCGGCCTCCACCACATGCACGGCCGCCTCGGAGTTGGTGCTCCTTATAATCTGCGCCATTTTCCTGCTGTTCCGGGAGTCCATCAGCACGTTGACAGTAACCCTGAGCCTCCGCGTGTTGAAGGCGCGGAGGATCTCGGTGTTGCCAAGGTGGGAGCTGAGAAGCAGCACGCTTTTCCCCTCGCGCGAGAGCCCGGCAAGGCGGTCGAAAGCGCCGTCGCGGTAGTCCGCCTCGGACCTGGTCATCTCGCCGCCCCACGCGAGGATCCTCTCGGCGATGGCATGTCCGAAGCGCTCGAAATGCGAAAGCGTATTGAGGCGGAGATGCCCTTTTCCTGACTTTTCCGCGAACCTCTCCACCCGGTCAAGGTAATCCCTGGAGATTTTCCTCGCCCGCCTGTTGAAGAGCCAGTAGGCGGCTATGACCCACCAGGTGATGAAGCTGCCGGCACGGCGACCGAGGATCCGGTATCCCGCGGCAAGGATGCGTACGCCGGCGGGGAAGGTCTCCTCGCGCCTGTCGCGCCAGAAAAGTCTTTTCATAGGATAGCATCAGGAAAAATCATGACAGATTGCATCATACTATCAATTCCGCGGCTTTTACAGCCCGCAGCCGGTAAAGAAGCCCGATCATATCCTCTCCCGCCTCCTGAGCCAGATCCTCACGGCAAACTCGCAGGCGAACATGCAGCCTATGAGGATATACGAGATGAGCCCGTTCCATAAGGCCCAGGCCCTGTCTGACATGAAGCATGTCGAGAGGGCAACGGAGCCGTTCAGCACGAAGAAGACGCACCAGGCCTCAGTTACGCGCCTGCAGTAGAGCCTGAAGAAGTCCGTGCGCTGCTCCTCGGGGACCCTGAGCTCCGCGAGCCTCTGCACGGCGCACTTCTCTCCCGTAAGGGAGAGGCCGAAGAGCGCCAGGAGCGAGAGGCTCACAAACACCGGATAGAGCTTCGCGGGAAGCGCGCTGCCGCTGAGGGTAAAGGCCGCGGCCGCCGCGGACATGACGATGAGGAGGAACAGGGCGGCGGGGCTCTTGCGGACTCCGCAGATGACCAGGCGCAGGAGCATGAGCCCCGCCATAGTCCAGAGGACCGCTCCGGCCATCCCGTTCCGGAGAGCCCACCAGAGCGCTAGCGGATAGCACGCCGTTGCGGCAGTGAGCGCTATGCCGGCGGCAGCCCTGAGACTCATAATTTCCTGAGTATAAGCGAAGTGTTCACGCCGCCGAAGGCGAAGTTGTTGACCATGACGAACTCGGCGTCAGCTGATCTTCCCTCTCCCGTGATGTAGTCAAGGCCGCCGCATCTAGGATCAGGATCCGTGAGGTTGAGGTTGGGAGCAAGCCAGCCATCCCTCTGCATGAGGATCGAGTAGACAGTCTCGAGCGCTCCGGCGGCGCCGAGCGTGTGCCCCATATAGGACTTGATGGCGGAGAAAGGGACCTTATCGCCGAACACCCGCGCCGTTGCCTGCGACTCCGCGATGTCGCCGAGCTCGGTCCCGGTGCCGTGCCCGTTCACATAGCCGATGTCCGAGGGCGAGAGGCCGGCATCAAGAAGGGCCTTGCGCATGCAGCGCTCCATGCCGTCGGCGCTCGGAGCCGTAATGTGGGTCGCATCGGAGGTCGAGGCAAAGCCAGCGACCTCGGCGCAGATTCTCGCGCCCCTTGCCCTTGCGCTCTCATACTCCTCGAGTATGACGGTGCCGGCGCCCTCGCCGACGACAATGCCGTCGCGGCTCCGGTCAAAGGGCCTCGGGGCAAGCGATGGATCCTCCGCGCGGCTTGTCTGGAAGAGCGCGTCGAACACCCCGACCGAGAACGGAGAGAACTCCTCGGCTCCGCCGCAGAGCATCACCTTCTCCCGCCCGAGGAGCATCATGTCGCGCCCGTAGCCTATCGCCATGGAGCCGGAGGCGCAGGCGACCGAGGTCGGGACAATCTGCCCGGTGATGCCGAAGAATATCGAGAGGTTCACGGGGACCGTGTGGGGCATCATGGTGACATAGGTCGAGCCCTTGAGGTAGACCACATCCTTGTTGGACTCAAAGCCCGCAACATCGCTGAACGCCATGGCCGAGCCTCCGGAGCTACCGTAGGCAATTCCGGTGTCACCCGAGGTGAGCACCGGGTCATCAAGAAGCCCCGCGTCCCTGAGCGCATCCTCGCTCGCCGCTGCCGCAAGTACTCCGATGCGCCCCATGGTGCGGGTCTTCTTCCTGGGATAGTCAGGGAGCGCCTCATGCACCACGGCGCCCAGGCGTGTGTTGAAGTTCCGGTACCCGCCCAGCACGCTGTCCTGCGCCTCAACCCTGTTCCTAAGGCTCCTCATGGCAGAGATCGCCTTCTCCATGGTGTTCCCGAGCGGTGACCAGGCGCCCATGCCGGTAATCACGATTCTTTTTCTGTCCATAATGACACCTTCGATGCATGAATAGCCTGATTATAGCCGTTCGGCCGGCCGTCCCGCCCCATGTACGCCATTCTGAGGCTTCCGGCCTGAGGAAAGAAGAAGGGTACAGGCCCGGCCCTCCCCCCCCCTTCAGCCGGGGAAAAGCAGAGCCGCCGGTCCGATTTGTGCTCCGGCGGGACGGGAGCAAAGGAGCAGTGGCTGCCGGGCCGGATGAGAAGCGGGACTCAGTGCTGGTCCTCAGGCGCGAAGCTTCCTGGAGCCGCCTCGCCGGAGAGGATGCTGACCACGTTGTCGATAGTCTGGACGCCGGCAAAGTCATTGGGGGCAAACCTGAGCTTTCTGTTGCGCTCGAGCTCCGAGATCAGATCGATGAAGTCGATTGAGTCGAGATCAAGCGACTTGAGGGTGGCGTCCGGCGTGATGTTCTCCTCGCTTATGCTGAAATTCTTCACCAGAAGGGCCCTGATCTCAGCCATCACCTCGTCCCTGTTAGCAGACATTTGATTCTCTCCATATTCGTTTGTTTTCTTCCCCTGCCCGGCTGTCAGGGAGCGCTCCTGGCCGGGATCCGCTCTCAGGAGACACAGTCTGGTATTTTACTTTGCGCCCGCCGCCGTTTCTGCGGCACTGATCTAATCTGACGCCAAATCAGCTGATGGCAAAGAGCCCCGGATCCGGCGCCGCCCTATCCGGGCGGCTGAACATGCGAACGAAGTCATTCCTCCCGGGCTTGCAGACGATGAGCTTGGCCTCCGCGCTTACGAGCCCGCTCCCGTCGCCCGCGCTGCAGTCAAAGGCCGCCATGCGCTCGTCAAAGAAGCCGCTGTGCGCCCTCAGCGTCAGGTCCGTAAGCCTCGGCACTGCCGCAAAATCCCCCTGCACGTACCGTCTCACGCCGATGAGGAGCCCCACCGGCGTGCGGATCCCGCGGCTCTCATAGTAGTTCGCCATGGTCGCTGTCACCGCCTGCGCCATGACCTCGATGAGAGCCCAGGAGGGGAGCGAGCCGTCAGCGTCAAGCGCCGTACAGAACCTCCTCCCAGTACAGTACGAGCATACCCCGGTGAGCTCAGGGCCTGACTCGTCATACTCATAGCTGTCGAGTGAGTCGAGCATCAGCATTGGCTGCTTCTGCGGCATCGCCTCCTCGAACCTCTCCCCGCCTATAACGATTTCCGTATTCATGACGCACTCCATGAAAGCGAGGCATGCCCTTCCGAGAAAACAGTGCCTCCCGGCGATCGGATCACAAAGTCAAGCCTCTCCCCGCCACCATCAACGCGGACGGAAAGCTCCGCCTCATCGCCGACGGTCATCGGGAAAGTGAACTTCACCTGGCTGAACCCCGCTATTCTGAAACTGCGCCCGGCAGCCCCGGATATCTTTCCGAGCGCAAGCGTCACGAAATATATCTGAGCGATTCCGGGGAGCACCGGGAGGCCGTCAAAATGCCCCCTGAACCAGTCAAGATCAGCTGCGGCCCTGAAGCGTACGCGGCAAGATGACGGAGCCAGCTCCTCCGTTTCAAACACGGGATCACGCATCGCCAGCTCCTGCCATTTTCCCTCTGAGAAGATCCGGAAACCTCTTCATGAGGAGGCGGACCAGGGAGACAGCGTCCCTGTGCCTCACCAGCTCCCCGGGAACCGTGACGGAGCTTCCTCTCTCCAGCGAGAGCGCCACGGCGAACGGCCCGTGAAAGCTCTCCGGAATATTGACGAGGCTCCCGGAGAGGGAGTTCTCATAGAAGACCGCGTGAACGCTCCTCCTGCCGAGCCCGTATATCTCGCTCTCACACTCCGAGAGACCGGCGGCCACCGTGTCTGTCCCGCCGGCAACTGATGAGGATGAGGCATGGCAGCCGCTTATCATCGCGTAATAGCCCGACGGAGAGTTGTGCACGCTTCCGGAGAACTCCGCCGGTGACACATCACCGGTCTCATGAATGTCCCGGAGCATCCTGACGCAGCGCGGCGTCTCGCCGGTCATGCTTGCGAACACCACTGCCTCAGGGAGCCCTGTCAGGCAGTCAAGGGAGAGCATGGACGACACGGCAAGGAGATCGCCATGGAGGAGGCGCCTTGAGATCATCTTAGGCACCAGCGGAGCCTTCACCCTTCCGTCTTCTGCGGGGAACGGCTCATCGGATGAAGCCCTGGCAAGGAAGCTCTCCGTATTGGGACAGGCAGGCGACATGGCGCAGATCCCTGTCAGATTAAAACAGAAATCCATCAGCGAAGCGCCCCGCCCTTATAGCAGCCGTAAGGCCGCACCTCAAACTTCCCGGCGCTGCAGGCGCCGAGGATATGATTCGCTAACCTCTCGGGCATCTGAAACTCCATGGCCCCGGTCTTCCGGTTGACCGCGCACTGGGTGGTGCGGGCCTTGACGCAGACGGTGTCGCCCTTTCCTATCACATAGTCAAATACGAGCCTGACGCCGCACTCCCTTATGAGGAGTATCACGTCATACGCATCGCCTGCCCTCAGCGGGCGGATGTACTTGATGAAGTTAATCTCTATGACGGGGAGATCATAGAAATCCTCCTCCCGGATCATGTCATAGTCGTAGCCTATCTCGAAGAGGAGCCCGTGTCTTGCCTCTTCCATGAACTTGAGATAGTTGCCGTGCCATACCACGCCCATCGGGTCGCAGTCATAGAACTGGACCCTCCCGTGGTAGACGAACATGCCGTTATAGTGCCCAGTAGTCATAGAAATTTCCCCAGTCAAGCGGACTTCTCAAAATGATGTTCTCGAGCTCCGAGGCATAGGTCTCCACGTACTTCCTTATGCTCTCCATCCTGTTCCTCCGGTCAAGCCTCACCTCGCCCATTTCCCTGAAGTACATGACGGGCTGTCCGTTCTCATGCACCGAGTGCAGCAGGTAGCAGGGAGCCTGCACGGCGGCGGCGAGGACCCAGGGCCCGACGGGAAAGCGCGCCGGCTTTCCGAGAAGCGGGACCTCAACGTACTCAGTATCGCCGTCAAGGACACGGTCCCCGAGGATTACGACCCACTCGCCGCGCTCTATCCTCTCACGGAGCTCAATCCCGATTTCAAACGCCGCGGCAAGCGAGCTCTCCCTCTCCTTCCCCCCGCCGGCGCTGAGGCTGAAGTCATCGACCTTTATGATGTTGAGACCGTAATCGCTGTTGACATTCTTCAGGAATCCGGCGAACTTCTGGTAGGCTGACGTAACCATCATCACGTTGACCGTCTTCCTGGTCAGGTGATCATTGACAGCCCTGAGCATCTCGATGTTGCCGATATGCGAGCCGATGATGAACGCGCCGTGCTTCGCGGCCTCAAGCATCCGTTCATGCGCGCTGTCGCGTGAGGCGATGTTCCCTATCCCGATCCTCCCGTTCCAGGAGAGGATCTTCTCCATGATGCATATGCCGTAGTTCCGGATGTGGAAATAGGTATTGAGGCTCCCCCGGTAGGCGTCAGGAGGAAGCTTTCCCTCCTTCTCCAGATCATCCATGTACGAGCGGAGGATCCGGAGGTACTCAGCCGAGTAACCCCTCGCCTTCTTAGCTCCGAGCCAGTAGAACGTTACGATAAAGGACAGCAGCGCCTTATAGGCCGCTGGCCCCATATGATCATAAACCCACAGCGCTATGGCTATGCCAAGCGGCGAGCTGTCAACTTCCCTGTCCCTGCTCCACCCTATCAACTCTAAGCTCCACACAACCAGCGTTCGGCCGCATTATCTCATACACTTCCGGCAGCGGTCATAACCGCAGGCCGCAGGTTCCGTGCCGCCTCTGATCCTGGCCCTGCCTGTCCCACATCATGAGTCCGCTCTCTCCGTGCCGAGCCATGCGGCATAGCGCTCCTCAAGGTCCATAGTGAGGCGCCTTGCGGCAAGCGGGAGAGGCGTGCCGCCCTCAAGGTACTCTGGGACGCTCATCCGGCTTCCGAACGACAGCGTAATTACAGGAACTCTCTCAGGTACCCAGAGATCCAGAAAGCCGCTTCCGAGGTAGTTCCTCTCCGAGCACTCTATCCTCACCGGGATGATGTCTCTTCCGAGCCTCAGGGCAAGGTTCGAGGCGCCGCGCCGGAACTTTATTTTCCAGTCATGGTGGGCGGTCCTCGTGCCCTCCGGGAAAATCAGTATGGCGTCCTCCGGGCTTATGAGCGAGTGCCAGTCCTCAAGCGGCAGGTCATTGCTGATGTAGAGCATGTGGGAGATGACGTGCCTCATGAAACCGCGGAGGAGCCTTCCCGAGACGACGCAGGTGGTGTTCTCCGGAAGAAGGCAGTCAAGGATCACATAGTCTATGAGCGTCGGATGGTTCGCGATGATGACCGTGTTCCTGGCATCGGCAGCGGAAGGGACTGAGCCCTCCACCCTGACCCGGAAGAGACGCAGGAGCCCTGCTGCGGCGGTGATGCTCCTGAACCCCTTCGCCGTGCAGCGCCTGATGAAGAGCGCCCGCCTCCGCGAGTCGCGGATGAAGAGCCTCGCTGCGGCATACACCGCAACGCCTATCGTTATGGCGCCTGCCGAGAACCAGGCAAACAGCAGAAGCGTGCCAATCTTCCTGAGTAAAATGCTGATCCTCTTCATGCCCGGTGCTCAGTAACTGTCCGCGGGTATTATAGTAGACGCTTGGCGCCGCGTCATTTATTTTCATCTGCAGGGCGGAGTGTTCCATCCGTAAGGCTCTGGCTCCTGAAACATGGCAATATGAAGCCTGCTGGTGAGCACCAGCCAGCTGTGAGCTTAATGCTGACCTTTCTGTGCACTGAAGGATGGCGGCGAATGAAAGGACATTTCTGCACATCTGGCAGTTCAGGCCGGATTATCTTTTATGTGCAAGGCGTTAACTAAATATTGCCGCCGTTCCATAACACTTTTTCAAACGAATATTTCCGTTTCGCGACACTTTTTCGAGCGAACCGCACCATATCCGGAGAACCTGCGGCGCACTGATCCTTATTTGCGGCTTCTGGCCCTGAGATGAGGCACAAATTTCAATTTAACCCCGTTTTTTGTAAATTTCTTACAGAAACAGGGGACTGATGAGGCAGTTTTTTCATTTAGGCTCAGCTGGCACCTGCCCGGAGCTTTTCTCCCTTCTTCCCGAGAACGCGAGCACAGCGGAGAGCGCGACTCCGGCGAGCCCCGCCGAGAGCACCAGCCCGTAGGAGGAGAGCACCGCCGTGTCCGAGAAGGCGAGGAGCCCGAACGATATCTCGGTCGTGAGCCAGGATGCGCCGACGGACCTGAGTACATACCCGTCCCCGGGGCTGTTGTGGAGGAAGATACAGTAATCAGCGCCGAGTCCCATCACCATGAAGAGCGCGAGGACGGTAAAGAGATTGAAGTACCCGGCCG
This sequence comes from Gammaproteobacteria bacterium UBA2810, assembly GCA_002351705.1. Classification (GTDB taxonomy): domain Bacteria; phylum Pseudomonadota; class Gammaproteobacteria; order Enterobacterales; family Succinivibrionaceae; genus UBA2810. The sequence continues at coordinate 13,687 of DEHC01000047.1, forward strand.
CAAACCCCGCGGCGAGCGCGAGACCGAGCCCCGCGAGCATCGGCACGACAAACCCCATGAGCATCCTCCGCCTCATGATGATGAGTGCAGGGACCAGAGCAAGGAGGAATGCGGCGCCGAGAACGAGAAGAAGGCTCTCCCGGTACGTCCTGAACGCCTCGCTCCAGTTTGCGCGGCTGTCAACCGCCCTTGCCCCGAGGATCGCTGAGATTTTCTGAAGGAGCGCAGCGTCGGCGCTGCCGGCCTTTACCAGAACCTCATCACCGAAAAAGAACCTCGCGGCTCCACCTGGGAACTCCTCCGCCCTGAAGGGCTCTGCCACGTCAAGCCCGGCATCCTCAGGCTTTATCTCAATGCCAGCCTGCCTGTAGGCGCCGGCGAGCTCCGGAAGAAGGGATTTCCACCTGCGGATATTCTCAAGCTGCGCCTTCTCCGATGGAACCGCGCGGCAGGGCAGGAGAGTCCCGCGGAGCTCCTCCGCGGTGAGCTCATTCCCGAGGCTTTCGCAGGCGCTCCGGGCCATCACGAACCACTTCGCTCTCTTCCCGCCGCTCACAGTCTCCTCAATATGCTCATGCATCCCCATGAGCTCCGGATCCGCCTTCTGCATGGCGGCGACATCGTCATTGAAGGAGACAAGGGGAATGAGGGCAAGCCCCATGGCGGCCGCCAGGAGCGGGACAGACAGCCGTATGGCGCGCGGTAGAGAAGGCACTCCCGGATTCCCAGCTGCCTTCGGGAGAGGGAACCTCACTGTCGGGATCACGAGCACCGCGTAGAAGAACACCGCGGTTAGCGCCGCAACCGCGAAGATCATGAGCTCCCGGAGGACGCGGAGGTCAGTCATGAGCATGGCCGCGTAGGCGATGATGCTCGTTATGAGGCTCTCCGCGAGCGATCTGACCATTACCTCAGGCAGGGCTCCGTTACCTCCGTTTCCCGCCCTTTTGAAGTAAAGGAGCGAGTGGAGGACATAGTCAAAGCAGATCCCGACAAGGCAGGAGGAGAGCGCGAGCGTCATGACATGCACAGAGCCCGAGACGATCAGGACCGCGGCTATGCCGGCCCCCAGGGAGACAGTGAGCGCGATGAGGGTATGGATGACCGGCACAATCCTCCTGAATATCCACATCTGAAGGATGAGCACGATGATCATGGAGCCGGTGCCGATGACGCCCACATCATGCTTCGAACGCTCCGCGTAGCGCTCGGAGAAGAACATGGCACCGGTGAAGCTCACCAGCACGCCCTTTGCTGCCGCTTTGTCCCGGAATGACTCCAGATCATGTATGCCAAGCGCGCCGCCTTTCCCGCTCCCGGAGTCCTCAAGGAGGACCGCGTACCCCTTCCCGGTCTTCCGGTAGGGGAGCCCGTCATCGGACATGCTCCAGTCCGACCCGAGATAGGACGCGGCGTTTCTTGATGCGAAGAACGGATCCTTCTTAATCTCTCCCCCAGAAACAGCGCTGAAGGGCGAGTAAAGGGTCTCGAGGATGTACTGCGAAAGGCCGCCGTTCTGTGCCTCGGCTGGCGGCGCGTAGCTGTAGCGGTGGGAGAAGACGAATGACGCGGCCGAGGCGAGATCCTGAGTCCGGAGCTCCACCGCCCCGCTCCTTCGGATCAGGTCCATGAGCTCTCCCGCGGTCTCCAGGGTCACCGTCAGGTCCTTCCCCTCAGCAAGGAATACCGCCTCGGAGGCTATCCTCCTCGTGAACTCCTCCTCCGCGGGATCCGGAAGCCCCGGAACCATGCCGTAGATGTCGGCCCTGAACGGCTCATCAGACGACGAGAGCCTCAGCACTGCCGCCGCTGCGGCAATGACAAGGACCGCGATGTAGAGGAGAAGGCCTCGCCTTTTAATGGACATCGCAGAAACGGGGGAATTCCAGGTCAAACTGCTCCGGGGAGAGCTCCTCGGTGCCGGTGAACCTCATCACCGTGCTGCCGCCTCCGGCGTCAGTGATGGAGAACTCCGAGAAGCGGCCGCCCTCCGTCACAAGCCTCACGGATTTCAGGGCCTTTTTCATCATTGCGCTTGCCGGGACAAGCTCATAGGAAAAGCCGGACGCGCTCCTCTCCGCGGAGGCGAGCGTGAAGTCATCCTTTACTGCGTCAAGCCCGCCGGAGGCAATCCCCGAGAGGAGATCAGCGATGAGCTTTCCGGGACCCTGCTCCCCGAGCTGCCTCACGATGCCGCCCGGAGCCTTCTCGAGTGTCCTGCCGTCAGCGAACTCCCAGGCCTTCACGAAGGGCTTCTCCATCTTCCAGCAGAGACTCTCTGTCGAAGTCATGAAGCGGCCACTGGTCTCAAGCGCGCGCGCCGCCCCGGGGAGGGTCTTGGTCTCGGTGAAGCTCCCCGCGACAGAGCCCTTTGAGAGCTCTGAAAATGGGACATGGCTTCCCGCCTCCTCAGCGGAGGAGAGGGGGGAGAGCATAAGGACGAGAGCGGCGGCAGAGGCCGTGAGGAGATTTTTCATCTTATTATTCCCTAATCCGGAGACAGAAGCCCTCGCACTGACGGCTCCCGCCGCTCCGGCCAGAGCCCGTCCCGGTACTGTGATTTCCCGCGGGGAGACCCTGAAAAACTGCTGTAATTTTACACGATACCGGCGGCAGCGCAGCGCCTTTCCCAGCGCAGCCATCCGGGAGGCCGGGAAGTCCCGGGCACACCGCCTCAGATATGCCAGAAGTCGTAGAAGTTGCCCCAGTCCAGGGGAGAGCGCACAATAATCCTCTCAAGCTCTGCGGCGTAGTCCGCCACATACTTTCTGAGGGCCTCCTGCCTCTTTTCCCCGCGCGGCAGGACGACCTTCCCGATTTCCCTGAAGTAAAGCATTATCGAGCCGCTCCTCTGGTCATGGACCGCATGCATCACGTAGCACGGCACGTCCAGCATCGAGGCCATGATCCAGGGGCCGTCCGGGAACCTCGCCTTCTCGCCGAGGAAGTCCGCCTCGACATACCTGGTATTGCGGTCAATGACCCGGTCGCCAAGCATCACGACCCACTCGCCGTTCCTCACTCTTTCCTCAAGCTCAATACCGATGGCGATGGTGCCGGCGAACGCCTTCTCCCTCACGGACTCCTCGTCTGTGTCAGGCGAGATGTCATCTATCTCGATGATATTGAGCCCGTAGCCGCTGTTGAGGGACTTCAGGTAGCCTGCAAAGCCCTTGTAGACCGACGACATCTTGAGGACATTGATTTTCTTCTTCGTCAGCTGATCGTTCATGGCCCGGAGCATCTCCATGTTGCCGACATGGGAGCCAATGATGAACGCGCCGTGCCTCGCGGCCTCAAGCATACGCTCATGGGCATGGTCAACGGAACGGATGTCGTCAATCGTGAAGCGCCCGCTCCAGGCAAGCGCCCTCGTCATGAGGCTTGTGGCGGAAGTCAGGATGTTGCGGAAGGTGGTTACGCGCCCGATGTAGGCGTCAGGCGGAAGCTTTCCATCCCTCTCAAGCGCGGCCACATAGCGCCGGTAGTGCCTGATAAAGACTGCCGAGTATTTCCGGTGCAGGGGGTGGGTGGCCCAGAAGCAGATCACGATGACAATTATGCAGAGCCGGTAGGCGCGCTTACCAAGGTGATCGTAGACCCAGATCAGGGACGACAGTGCCCAGGGAGCACTCCTTACTTCCTTAATCTCACGCCAGCCCATCTGCCATTTCCCATACCTGCCATCCCGACCTGTCCCCTGCCCCAGGAACCCTGCCTCCCTGACGTCCTGCCGGTCATCCGCCGGAGGAGCCTTCACAGGAGCACGGAATCCCCGCGGTCAGGTCAGGCTGATATTATAAAACCGAAAAGCTCCGGAGCATATCAGTCCGAGGTATTGAGTCAGAGTCCGGAGCCTGAATGCTGCGGGGCACACCGGGCCACGGTAGTGACTACCGGCGGACATCAGGAAAATTTCTCCCACCTCACTGTGACCTCCGGAGATTAGATCCGTAAATATCTGATTCAGCGAAGCAATCTGCCATTTCAACTGTCAAATATTATCTGACAGTTGAAATGCTGACACAGATTCCTGAAACTTCAAGCAAGCTGCTGTGTCCTGATGGATATATGGAATAAACAGCCCGGCGGCATAGTGCTGAATTTTCTCCCACCTCACAGGGACATTTGGTCATTAAATCTGCAATAATCTGATTCAGCAGAGCAAATTGCCATTTCAGTATGCAGATATTATTTGCAGACTGAAAATTTCACGGAGCATCCGGCAGCAACTGCAATCCGGCTTATACCGGACTTGAGAACAGCGGCAGGATTTTATCCGACCTCACTGGGACCTCTGAGGGTTAAACCAGCAAGTATCTGATTCAACAAGGTAATTTACATTTCAGTTGTCAAATGTTATTTGACAGCTGAGTTCTGAAAGGCTTCTGGACAGCAGCAAAATGAAAATCCAAACATGAGCTCCTATTTCTAAGGCAATTCACGAGCTTCTTTCCGGAGCCTCGCCGCACAGATGGAAGATTATACGAACAGGGCGAAGTGGCTGATACCACCGTATTTTGTTCAAAGCTAAGATACATCACAGCCCTTTCTGGCACGGTTAAAAGTCAGGCGGCGACCGTGAAATATCTAATGCCGAGCACTAAGGCCAGTTTAAACCTCTTCTGAGAGCACGATCTTCTGCTCCGGAACTGAGAAAACCATGGCGAAGCGGCGGGTTTCCCTGACCGGTACGTAATTGCCGTAATCGTGCTTAAGGATCTGCGCCTTAGCCTCCTCAAGCTTTTTCTCAGGAGCCTCGCCGTCGCGGGCGCACTTCATTTCGATAATCAGCCTTCTGCCCGGCATCTCAAAGGTAAGGTCAGCCCTGCCGCCGTTCTCTGCCGCCTCACTCCTGACATCATATCCGACTCCCAGGCAGTAAAGGAGCGGCGCGTCGCACGCGGCGTACTCATTCTCGGCCTTGTGCAGGCTGTTCAGGACCTTGTAAGTGCGATTGAAGAGGAGCGCTATGTCCTTGTCAGACACATCAGGCCTGTTAAGCACATACGCCGACTGGTTGAGGGCCTGTACACTCTGCTGATCGCACTTTTTGAAAGTGTCTGACATGAGAATATAGGCCCATGCATGCCTTAGCTCGAGGTTCGGAAGTCCCAGATAAAAATAGAACGGATCTGCTTTCTTGATGGTGTAGTAACCGCACTGTGCCAGGATGACGGCTTTGCCTGTCTCGCTCATGGGCCCAGTATTCATGAAGAATTCATTGCGGGGGACCTGCGGCTGCTCATCATCCCGGGTTACGCCACCGGCCGCTTTTATGAAATTCTGCAGCAGAGTGCTGACACCGCTGTCAATGAACCAGTAGTCGCTTAACTGATACAGGTTGTCAGAAGAGAGGAAATTCAGCACAGACCAGGGCTGGTATACATGAACTGAGGCTTTCTCATCAAAGCAGTACCCGTCGTAATGTCTCCTGAGCCCGTCCATGACCTGATCGATCTGCGCTTCGGTTACCTCATCCTGACTTATGCCGAAAATAGATGAGGCTGCCGCTTTCAGATGAGGAGCGAAATAACGCCTTATCTCATCTTCGGTATATCCGAGCAGGCTGCCGTAGAGAGGGTTAAGACTAAGATCCTTAATGCTTGAGCCGGCGCTGAACAGAGTTACCTTATTGAAACGGGATACCCCTGTAACAAAAATGAAACGGAACCTGCTGCTGTTCTCCTTGACAGACAGGTAAAAATCACGGATTGCATCCCTGATATCGTTTAAAACATTCTGATTTCCGAGATTAGCGTTCAGCGGGCTGTCATACTCATCCACCAGCAGGACCATTGAATTAACCTCTGCCATAAGACAGATCTTATTCATAAGGATTTTAATGGTTCTGTATTTGTCAGGGGTCTCCTGCCAGCCCAGCACGCCTGCTTTTTTGGCAGCATCGAGGAATTTTTCAACCGCATCCTTCTGGAAGCTTCCGGCACTGCGGCACTCAAGCCCTGAGAAGTCAAAATGCAGGACCGGATAGGTTTTATCCGTCCACCGCTTCTCAATGGCAAGGCCTTTAAACATTTCAGTACCGCGCGAGAACAGGTTTTCCAGAGTTGACACCAGAAGGCTCTTTCCGAACCGGCGCGGACGGGAGATGAAGCACTGGTCATTGTTTTCAATCATCCGGTATATGGCATCAGTTTTGTCGACGTAGACCATACCTCCGGCTATGATTGCGTCAAATCCCTGTTTGCCGATTGGTAATTTTTTCATGATGTCCCCCGATTTTTACCGGTTCCCGAATAACAGTCTACCATCTATTTTTAAACCGCTGAAGGCAGATATTTGGATCACTGAAAACACAGAAAAAAAAAAATGACTGACCCTTTTCTATTGCGAAGCAGCGCAGCTCTTTGCCGCAGCCGCCAGCTGCAATGGCCTTCATGACCTCCCTCACCACATGGCAGTCATCAAAGCACGGTAGTACGCAAAGAACGGCATCAGCCTTTTCTCCTCTATGACGCTGACGCCGGACTGCCTCATCGTTTTCCACAGCGCTTACTGAAGCTTCATTCCATGTATTCTCCATCCCTGTGCCTGCACCAAAGAATTCTTCCCGAATCATGCGCACTGTAGGCCATGTGCCTCTGTGCCGCGCCTGCCTGCATACGATTGAAGGTTACACAAGCATGGCGAAGAGGCTGATACCACCGTATTTTATTCAAAGCCCGGATACATCACTGCCATTTCTGTCACGGCTCAAAGTCAGGCGGCGGCCGTGAAATATCTAATGCCGGTTCCCGAAGGCCGGTTTCAAACCTCTTCAGAGAGCACGATCTTCTGTTCCTGAACGGAGAAAACCATGGCGAAGCGGCGGGTTTTCTTGACCGGAATGTAATTGCCGTAATCGTGCTTCAGGATCTGCGCTTTGGCCTCCTCAAGCTTCTTCTCAGGAGACTCTCCGTCGCGGGCGCACTTCATTTCGATAATCAGCCTTCTGCCCGGCATCTCAAAGGTAAGGTCAGCCCTGCCGCCGTTCTCTGCCGCCTCGCTCCTGACATCGTAGCCTACTCCCAGACAGTAAAGGAGCGGTGTGTCGCATGCGGCGTACTCGCTCCCGGCCTTGTGGAGGCTGTTAAGGACCTTGTAAGTGCGGTTGAAGAGAAGCGCTATGTCCTTGTCAGACACATCAGGCTTGTTCAGCACATACGCCGACTGGTTGAGGGCCTGTACACCCTGCTTATCGCACTTTTTGAAAGTGTCTGACAGGAGAATGTGGGCCCATGCATGCCTGAGCTCGAGGTTCGGAAGTCCCAGATAAAAATAGAACGGATCTGCTTTCTTGATGGTGTAGTAACCGCACTGTGTCAGGATGACGGCTTTGCCTGTCTCGCTCAGCGGTTCAATATTCATGACGAATTCATTGCGTGGAACCCGTTGATTCTCATAATCGCGGGTTACACCCCCGGCCGCTGTCATGAAATTCTGCAGCAGAGTGCTGACTCCGCTGTCTCTGAACCAGTAATCAGAGAATTTATGTCTTCCGTTTGGAGCGAGGAAATGGAGAACAGACCAGGGCTGGTACACATGGGTTGACGCTTCCTCGTCAAAGCAGTAACCGTCGTAATGCACCCTGAGCTCATCCATAACCTGGCTTATCTGCACGTCGGTAACCGCATCAGTACTTATACCGAAAATTGAGGAGACTGCTGCTTTCAGATGGTTGGAAAAATAATGCCTTATCTCATCCTCAGTATATCCGAGCATAGCGCCGTAAAGAGGGTTTAGGCTCAGGTCCTCAATGCTTGAGCCTGCGCTGAACAGTGCAACCTTGTGGAAACGGGATACCCCTGTAACAAAAATAAAACGGAACCTGTCACTGTTTTCCTTGACTGACGAATAGAAATCACGGATTGCCTTCCGGATCCCGTTGAAAACTTCCGGGTTGTCGAGATTCGCGTTCAGCGGGCAGTCATATTCATCGATCAGCAGAACCGTTGAGCCAATGTCCATGTTCATGGTGATCTCGTCCATCAGATCAGCAATGCCCGTAAAATTTTCCGGACTGTATGTATTGTCAAGTGCTCCGCATTTCATTGCCACACGCAAAAATTTCCTGACAGCGGCTTTCTGGAAATTTTCCAGGGAATCACACTGAATGCCGGAGAAATCGAAACGCAGTACCCTGTAAGTCCTTTCTGTCCACAGTTTTTCTATGGCAAGGCCTTTGAACATTTCAGTGCCGCGCGAGAACAGGCTTTCAAGAGTTGACACGAGGAGGCTCTTGCCGAACCGGCGCGGGCGGGAGATGAAGCACTGGTCATTGTTTTCAATCATCCTGCAGATAATATCAGTCTTGTCGACATAGACCATATCTCCGGCAATTATTGCGTCAAATCCCTGTTTGCCGATTGGTAATTTTTTCATAATGTCCCCCGCTTTTTACCGGTTCCGGATAACAGTCTACCATCTATTTCTAGACCACTGAAGGCAGATGTTTGAATCACCGAAAACACAGAAAATGTGATTGACCCAATATTATTTCAGCTGACTGGAATTTTTGAAATGTGAAATAATGTTATTAAAATGTTGCAGTAATGTCTGACAAGTTTTTTGAAATGTTCAGTAATGTTATGATGATGTCTGCTGAAATTCTGTGATGTTCAGTTATGTTATTAAAATGTCTGACACAGAAGATATTCCGGAGGCCGGAAGGAGCCGGAAGTCCTCGGTTTCCTGCCATCATCCTTTAAGATCCGCCTTCCCCGTTCTATAATGGCAGGCCACAATCAGAGAGGACAGACATGTCAGACTGCAGCACAGCGGAGCTCCTTGCGCCCGCGAGGGATCTTGAGACCGGACTTGACGCCATCTCGGCGGGAGCCGACGCCGTCTACATCGGCGGCCCCTCCTTCGGCGCGAGGAGCAGCGCCGGAAACTCCCTTGAAGACATTGAGAAGCTCGCGAAAAGGGCGCATGTCTTCGGGGCGAAGATTCATGTTGCGCTCAACACCATCCTCACGGATGACGAGCTCCGTGAGGCCGAGAGGCTCGCGAATGACCTATACGAGGCCGGCGCAGACGCCCTTATCATCCAGGACATGGGGCTCCTTGAGTGCTCCCTCCCTCCGATTGAGCTCCACGCGAGCACCCAGCAGAACAACTCAACCCCGGAGAAGGTGAAATTCCTGCAGGATCTGGGCTTCGCGCAGGCGGTCCTCGCCCGCGAGCTCTCCCTTGCGGAGATCCGCAAAATCCATGCGGCAGCCCCGGATATAAGGCTCGAGGCCTTCGTCCACGGCGCTCTCTGCGTCGGCGTGAGCGGCAGGTGCTACCTCTCCGCGGCGCTTACGGGAAGGAGCGCGAACCGCGGCGAGTGCGCGCAGCTCTGCCGGGTGAGGCAGAGCCTCTACACCGAGGACGGCACGCCGCTTGCCGAGAACCGCTACCTTCTCTCGATGCGCGACCTCAACCAGACAAAGAACCTCGGGGAGATGCTCGACGCCGGCATCAGGTCCTTCAAGATCGAGGGCCGCCTCAAGGACCGGAACTACGTGAAGAACATCACCGCCTGGTACCGTGAGCACCTTGACGCCGCCCTCGGGGGCCGTGACATCAGGCGCGAGTCCTCGGGGAAGACCGTCCTCTCCTTCAGGCCGGATCCGGAGAAGAGCTTCAACCGCGGCTTCACCGAGTACAACACCCACGGGAAGAAGGAGATCTACGCGAACTTCGACGCCCCGGGCTTCGTGGGGGAGCGCATCGGGACCCTCGCCGGGGAGTCGGGGAACCGTCTCCGCTTCCACCTCAGGAAGGGCGTCACCCTCTCGAACGGCGACTGCCTCAACTACTATGACAGGAAAGGCGAGCTCACCGGGTTCCGCGCGAGCACCGCGAACGGCTCCGAGGCCGAGGTGTTCCAGGACATCCCGAGGATTGCGCCGGGCACGGTGTTCTACAGGAACCGCGACACCGCCTTCGAGAAGCAGATCAGCGCCCCCGACGCGGCGGTGCGGAAGATTGACCTGATACTCACCTATGAGGAGTTCCGCGATCACGCGGTCCTCACCGCTGAGGACGAGGACGGGAACAGGGCCACGGCCGTGTACCGCCCGGAGAAGCCCGAGAAGTCCGGGAACAGAAAGGCCCTCGAGGACAACCTCCGGGCGAAGCTCTCGCGGCTCGGGCAGTCCGACTACCGCCTGACCTCCCTTAACCTCCGCCTCTCCGAGCACCTCTTCATCCCGGCAGGCGCGATGAACGCCCTCCGCCGGGAGGTTACTGAGAAGCTCACCGCAGCAAGGATGCGCCGCACGGAGTGGACCCGGAAAGAGGCTCCGGGCGCCACTGTCCCCGGGGACGAGATGAACGCCGGCTACCGCCTCAACATCGCGAACAGGAAGGCAGAGGAGTTCTACCATGAGCACGGCGCGGAGAGCACCGCGCCCGCCTTCGAGCTTAAAAAGCCCGCCCCCGAGGAGTCGGTGGTCCTCGTCTCGAAGCACTGCCTCAAGTACTGCTTCAGGCTCTGCCCGAAGTACTTCCCTGAAACCGGGAACCACGAGGATCTGGTTCTGGTCATCAGCGGGAAGAAGTTCAGCGTGCAGACCGACTGCGGGAAATGCCTCATGAAGCTCGTCGGGCCGCTGCCGCAGTAAATGCAGCAGGCCCCGCGGGCAGCTGGGATAAAACAGGAGGTTCTGAATGAAGCCAGGAACCGTGAACGCCATGACCGGCCGGGCGGCAGAAAAGGAGTCAGGCACCCTCTCTGAGCCGTACTGCGCCGTGAGCGGTTCCGCCTGCGCCAGAGCCGCGGAAAGGCTCCCGGAGAGCGCTGAAACTGAGCGCTTCTCCGCGAGTACTCTCTCCGCCATAGGCGAGGCACGGAGGATTTCCCGGGATCCTGGAGTGAGGGGATACGGCTCGATGGAGGAGCTGAGGTCCGCCCTCCTCGGCTGACACGGGCACGGCAGGCCTTCATGCTCCCAGAGGCCTGCCCCGTCATCGTATTCCGCAGCACCAATACAGCCCCTGCACTCCGGCATTTTTCACACTCTCCCGTGTTATGGCTCTCTGCCGAAGCCAGCGCCCCATTAAAGCAGAGCCGCTCCCGGCAGAGTACGGATTGTCTGAAACGCCAAGAGCCTCTGCCGCACTTCTTCATTTGCCGTATGATACCCATGCACTGCCATGCATGCAGTTTTATGCTGCTCATATTCACCGCCCGGCAGCAGCGCTCAGGAGAAAAGGGAGCCTCCGTGCTCTGAGAGGAGTGACGGGCTTCAGGGCTCCCTGAGCCGCGCGCGGCTCACGCACGAGCTTCCCCTGAGAAGGACTTTTCATCAGAATGGAGCATGAACGTTATGAAGAGGATGATTGTCGCCGCGGCTGCCGCCGCATGCATGCTGTCTTTCCCGGCAATGGCGGAATGGTCTTACTGCAGTGAGCTGCCGCAGATCCGGCAGGCGGCAGAGGCGGGCAGTGCGGAAGCCCAGGGAGACCTGGGGACATATATATGAGTGGATCCTGCGTCAGGAAGGATTTCAGCGAAGCGGTCAGCTGGTCGCTGAAAGGCGCCAGGCAGGGTGATCCCAAGTCGGAGTATAACCTATCGATCCTTTATACCTTCGGACATGCTGAAGCCGGGCTTGAACAGAGTTTCGAAAAGGCCCTGGAATGGATGCGGAAAGCGGCAGTACAGGGCTATATTCCTGCCCAGAGATCACTTGGCGATACCTACCGCAACGGTTTTCTTGCAAGAGAGGATCTGGATGAGGCCATGTACTGGTACCTGAAGGCCGCTGAGCAGGGAGATGCCGAGTCACAGAACAGCTACGGCGAGGTGTACAGCACCACCCACCTTCCTGGGACTGCCCTGACAGATGAGTCCTTTGAGTGGGCCGAGGAGGAGGCGAAATGGTTCAGGAAGGCAGCGGCACAGGGGAACGCCAAGGCACAGGACAACCTGGGAAAAATGTACTATTTCGGAGACCGGTTCGCCCATGACTGCGGCATGGCGCTGAGGCTCTTCCAGGCATCCGCTGCACAGGGGAACTCCGACGCGGAGTACCACCTCGAGATGATGTACGACGAAGGAGACTGCGTCAGGCGGAATCCCGGGGAGGCTGAGAAATGGTACCGCAAATCCGCCTCCCATGGCAATGCCCAGGCGAAGAGCGCACTCGCAGGACGCTGAGGAGCATCCAGCACCCGGAAGGCGGGAGAGGGCCCCGTTCCAGAGAGAACCCCGAGAGAGTCCTCAGGACGGCTCCGCCTCTCCAGAAGCCCCGCTCCTGAACTCACAGAGCCGGTAAGAGACCTGACCGGCATGGCTCTCCTTCAGCATCACGAAGCACTCCGGGAGATCCTCAAGGACCGCGTCGCTCTCCGCCTCGGCGTAGACGAGCGCCCCGTCCCTGAGCCAGCCGTTCTCAGAAAGGAGCTTCGCCGCGGGAGCGAGGAGGCCGCACTCGAACGGCGGATCGAGGAACGCGAGGTCAAAGGGTTCCCGGGGCCTCTGCCTGAGGTACACGAGCGCGTCCGCCGCAGCGACCTCCGCCTTCCCGGGGACAAGCTTCGCGGCCTCCTCCCTGATCATTTTCGCGTTCGCGGGGTTCTTCTCGATCATGAGGGCATGCCCGACGCCCCTTGAGACCGCCTCGAAGGACATGGCGCCGGTTCCCGCGAAGACGTCTATTGAGCGCGTGAGCCCTTCCCTGAACATCAGCCAGTTGAAGACCGTCTCCCGGATCCGGTCGGTGGTCGGGCGGAGCCCCGGCGCGGAGAGCACCTTGATCTTCCGTCCCCTGAGGCTCCCCCCGATAATCCGGATCTCGTGGGATGCCCCGCGCACGGACGCGGGCGCCGGACGCCCGTACTGCCCCCTTGCCCGATCTCCCGTGCTCCTCTTTCCTGCGCCCATCTCTCTCCTCCCGTGAACAACGGAAGGATTCTATAGTGAAGTCCCGCACGATTCCAGAAAAAGGTCCGGTCTGCCCCGCACATTGCATACTATGTCACGGCACGCCCTGCTCTCCTGCTCATATAATGAGCAGACTGCGCGCATAATGCCGGACTCCGGACACCCCGGAGGCGGTTCCGGTGCGCTTCCGGAAGAGGAGGGGATCATGAAGCTTGATGAATCACTGCAGCAGCTCTTCAGGCAGTACGGGCACGGCATCCTTCTCGAGGAGAGCATCGTGACGAAGCTCACGGGGCTCAAATCCTTCGACTCCTCGCCTGCCCTCCGGGAGGCGGTGAAATTCCTCTCGGACGGGGGCTACCTCAGGGAGCTCCTCGCCCGCAGCCGGAGAAACGATCCGGCCGACTTCGCGCTCTACACCGATTACCTCCGCAAATTCCTCCTGTCAGGCGGGAAGTTCGGCGAGGCCACGGTCTCGGAGGCCGTCGGGAGCCTCGTCTCGGCCCTCGGCCACCGGGACACCCCGCCGCTCCCCGCATCCCCGGCACCGGACAGCGCCGTTTCCGGCGGGGGCTCCGCCTCTGATTCCGTGAACGCACCCGCCGCGGATGATGCCGCAAGCCCCCATGATGACATCCTCAGGGAAGGCTCCCCGTCAGAGCCGCCCGCCGCCTGCTCTGCTGAGTACCCCACCGAGGAGTGCCTCCGCGCCGCGGCGGAGGGAGGCGACGCGAAGGCGCAGGTGAGGCTCGCCTCCATGTACTACCACGGACAGGGAGCGGCGCAGGATCTGAGGGAGGCCGCGAGGTGGTACCGCAAGGCCGCTGATCTCGGCAGCGCGGAGGCGCAGTACCGGCTTGCCGGCATGTACTACACCGGGCAGGGCGTGAAGCTCGACAACGACATGGCGCTCGAGTGGTACCGCAAGGCCGCGGGGCAGGGCTACGCCGATGCCGAGTACCGCCTCGGCCGGCTCTACGACAAGGGCCTCAGCGTCAGGCAGGACTACTCGACGGCCCGGGAGTGGTACCTGAAGGCGGCGGCGCAGGACAACGCCAGCGCCGAGTACCGCCTCGGCTCGATGTACGAGAACGGGAACGGCGTCAGCCCGGACAGCGCGGCGGCGGCGGAGTGGTACCGGAAGGCCGCGGAGAACGGGCATGTCCAGGCCATGTGCCGCCTCGCGGATCTCATGAGCTCGGGGCGCGGCGTGCCGGAGGATCCGGCGAGGGCCCTGGAGCTCTACAGGAAGGCCGCAGCCCAGGGGAACGTCGACGCGTTCTGCGGGCTCGCCCGGCTCTACTACACCGGGCGCGGCACGGAGCAGGACTATGTCCAGGCCGCGCTCTGGTACCAGAAGGCCGCCTCGCGCGGCAAGGTACCGGATCTCGGCGATGACGCGGCGTACATCTTCGGGGAGCTGTACTATTTCGGACGGGGAGTCAGGCAGGACTACATGCAGGCCGCCGGGCTCTACCAGAAGGCGGCCGAGCGGGGGAACGCCGGCGCGCAGTACCGGCTCGGCTGCATGTACTACAAGGGCCAGTGGCTCGAGCCTGACTTCAGGAAGGCCGTCGGGTGGTGCGGGAAGGCCGCGGAGCAGGGGAACGTGCAGGCGAAGTACCGCCTCGGCGTGATGTACTACCGCGGGATGAGGGGAGGCACCGGAGAGGCAGGCGGGAGCGCCGACCGGAAGAAGGCCCTGAAATGGCTCAGCGAGGCCGCCTCCGGCGGCGACGCGGACGCACAGAAGATGCTCGGCGACATCTGCTCCGCCGGAGAGGACGGAGATCCCGACTATGAGAAGGCCGCGGGGTTTTACCGCGAGGCCCTCGCGAACGGCAACCAGGACGCCGGCGAGTGCCTCAAGGCGCTTGAGCGGGAAGGGAAGATCAGAAGCTGACGCCGCCGCGAACGCGAACTCCCTGAAGTCCTTCTCGAACCCGCCGTACTCGAACTCCGCGCTCCGCTCGCCGGGCTGCACGGCGCTGGCCGCGGCCTCCGGAGCCTTTGCTATCCTTCTCTGCCTCTGCGGGGGCAGCCTGTCGATTATCCCGGAGAGCGCCTCCTCATCCGCGGCATTCCCGAGGTCCGCGTGCCCTGAGGCGCGGATTGCGGGCGGGATCCAGAGGAGCCTCGGGATTTCCTCTCCTTCACTGAGATCGCGGACGTGAGCGCCGCCGTTTTTCCTGAACCACCTCGAGAAGCTCCGGAGGACTCCGGTCTCCCGCTCCTCGTGGCGGAAGACCATGAGGAGCATCGATAGACGCGTCAGGACCGCGGAGAGCTGCCGGCGCGACTCGTCGATGCTGTCCGAGAGATCGCGGAGAATGCCGTAGACAGCGCTGTCTCCCTCCGCTATCTCCCCGAAGTGCGCGAGCGTGAACTTCCCGAGGCTCTCTATGAGCTTCGAGGTGTCATCGATGGCGTGCTGGTTCTCCGCGATCTTGTCGTCAAGCGAGGTCACGAAGCCGAAGCGGTTCGTGATCCTGAGGTCAAGCTTCTCGACCGTGTGCCTGATTCCGTAGTCGATGGCGCGGGCGGCGTCCTTGAGGGACTGAATCGCAAGGTTCGCGTCAGCCGCGCGCCCCTCCCTCCGGAGCCTCGCGGCGCGGGCGGCGTACTCCTCCGAGTCCCGGAGGCGCTCGTCAAAATCAGTGTCGCGGTCATTTCTCCAAAAGCGGGAGTATTTTCGCATTCGGCATATACACCACAAAAACGAATGAGACGTTTCATATAATCCAGATGAGCCGGCGGCCATCAAATGAACTCAGGGAAACAATGGCCGGTTACAGCTGCTGGGAATCAGGAAAACAATTTTTTTGCAAACTGGATGGCGCCGGTACAGCGAAAGCCTCCGGAATACTTGAGTCAGCCGGACTCAGGCGCGATGACCCGCTTATAGATCAGCTCACGAACGGGAAAAATCTCAGTGAGCAGCAGAGGAGCCGGAACAATTCCCGCACATTCTCAATGCAGCCAGGCAGCCAGACTGCTCCGCCGGGCATTGTCACGCCAGGCTGAGGCGCAGCGCTGTCCTGAAACGGACAGAATGGCGGCTCCGGCCGTGCGCGGCTGAACTGATGAGCGGATACTGGCGTTCAATTGCCCCGGAGGATGAAACACCCGGGACGTCCGTAACGCAAAAGGCGCGCTTCCCTTAACGGAAAGCGCGCCTTTCTTATTTAATCAGCACTCACCGCCCTGCCCGGAGGCAGGGCCCGGGCCTTAATTGTCCTCGTTCCCCTCAAGGGATGCCTGGACTGCTGCGGCCTCCTTCGCGGCGTTGCGGCGGAAGGCGCGGATGCGGTCCATCTCGGTGAGCTCCTTCTTTCTGAGGCGGATGCTCTTCGGGGTGACCTCGACGAGCTCGTCATCGTTGATGAACTCGAGGGCCTGCTCCAGGGAGAAGATTACAGGCGGTACGAGCACGATCGCGTCATCGGTTCCGGAGGCGCGGACGTTGGTGAGCTTCTTGCCCTTGAGGCAGTTGACGGTGAGGTCGTTCTCGCGGTTGTGGACGCCGATGATCTCGCCCTCATAGACCTCGGTGGCGTGCCCGATGAAGAGGTAGCCTCTGTCCTGGAGGTACCAGAGCGCGTAGCCGAGCGCCTTGCCGGTCGCGTTCGAGATGAGCACGCCGTTCTTCCTGCGGCCGATGTCGCCGCCGAGGAACTTGTCGTACTTCTCGAAGGTGTGGCACATGATGCCGGTGCCGGAGGTCAGGTTCATGAACTCGTTCTGGAAGCCGATGAGGCCGCGGGACGGGATGTAGAAGTCAAGGCGCACGCGCCCCTTTCCGTCCGGGACCATGTTGCGCATCTCGGCATGGCGCTGCCCGAGCGCGTCCATGACGCTGCCCTGGTTCTCCTCCTTGACGTCGACGTCGAGGAGCTCATACGGCTCGAGGGTCTGTCCGTTGACGTGCTTCAGGATTACCTGCGGACGGGATACCGCGAGCTCGTAGCCCTCGCGGCGCATCTCCTCGATGAGCACGGAGAGGTGCAGCTCGCCGCGTCCTGACACGGTGAACTTGTCGGAGTCGACGGTTCCCTCGACCCTCAGCGCGACGTTGTGGCGGCACTCGTTCTGCAGGCGCTCCCAGATGTTGCGGGAGGTGACGAACTTGCCCTCGCGGCCGGCGAACGGGGAGGTGTTGACCTGGAAGGTCATGGTTACGGTCGGCTCGTCGACGACGAGGGGAGGCAGCGCCTCGGGCTTCGCGGGATCGCAGATGGTGTCGGAGATCTTGAGGTCGCCGAGGCCGGTGATGGCGACGATGTCGCCGCCGGAGGCTGACTCGACCTCATGGCGGTGGAGCCCGAGGTAGCCGAGGACCTGTCCGACCTTGCCGGTCCTTGTGGTGCCGTCGCGGCCGATGATGGTGACGGTCTGGTTCGGCTTCACTGTACCGCGCTGGATGCGGCCGACGCCGATGACGCCCACATAGGAGGTGTAGTCAAGCTGGGAGATCTGCATCTGCAGCGGTCCGTCAGCCTCCACATCAGGGGGAGCGACATGGTCGACGATGGTCTGGAACAGCGGATCCATGTTGTCGGACTCATCATCGAGGCTGAGCTTGGCGTAGCCGTTGAGGGCCGAGGCGTAGACGACCGGGAAGTCGAGCTGCTCGTCAGTCGCGCCGAGGTTGTCGAAGAGGTCGAACACCTGATCCATGACCCAGTCAGGGCGGGCGCCGGGACGGTCAATCTTGTTGATTACGACAATGGGCTTCAGGCCGTGCTCGAATGCCTTCTGGGTAACGAATCTGGTCTGGGGCATCGGTCCGTCAACCGCGTCCACCAGGAGGAGGACGGAGTCGACCATCGAGAGCACGCGCTCCACCTCGCCGCCGAAGTCGGCGTGGCCCGGGGTGTCGACGATGTTGATCCGGTAGTCCTTCCAGTGGATTGCGGTGTTCTTCGCGAGGATGGTGATTCCTCTTTCCCTTTCAATGTCGTTGGAATCCATGACCCTGGTCTCTCCGAGCTCGGAGCGCTCAAGGGTGCCTGACTGCCTGAGAAGCTGATCCACAAGAGTGGTCTTGCCGTGATCGACGTGCGCGATAATCGCGATGTTTCTGAGATTTTCCAGCATTTACTGAAACCCTGACCTGTTGATGAGGACAAAAGATAAAAATAGACTTAAGGGTAGATTTTAACGCAAAACAATGTGATCAGTGTACCATTTTATATTGCCGGAGCGGAAACTGATCAAAAAAGCACCGCAGCCCCACGGCGCCCTGACACAGGGCATCAGTCCTTGCACCAAAATGGGCAGATGCATCATTTTTTAAGCACTGTTATGGTTCACAATCCTGCTGAATTCACACACTGAAATGGGGCATAATTACGGGGCAGAGGACGGGAGTGCCCGGGACATTCCTGTTTTTTCTCAGAAGATTACAGCCTGTATCAATGCATTGCAGATAAATTATCACGGAACATGCCCGGTTCCGGAAACGATGGCACGGATTAAGCTGTACGGATAAGCGGTTTTTTTCAGTAATTTCTCAGCACCATGGGTGCTTTTGGAGGAGTCAGATGTCTGACCAGATTAAGGAAATTCTCGAGACCATCAAGAAAGAGAAAGTAGAGTTCGTTGACCTTCGCTTCACCGACACCAAGGGCAAGGAGCAGCACGTCTCCATCCCTGCCAGCCAGGTCGATGACGATTTCTTCGAGTGCGGCAAGATGTTTGACGGCTCCTCCATCGCAGGATGGAAGGGAATCAACAAGTCAGACATGGTGCTGATGCCCGATCCG
Source organism: Gammaproteobacteria bacterium UBA2810 (assembly GCA_002351705.1). Lineage (GTDB taxonomy): Bacteria > Pseudomonadota > Gammaproteobacteria > Enterobacterales > Succinivibrionaceae > UBA2810. The sequence continues at coordinate 32,329 of DEHC01000047.1, forward strand.
TCAACCTGGAAGCGCGATCCGTTCACCAAGTACGAGACCTGGATGATCCGCTGCGACATCCTCGAGCCTGACACCATGCAGGGCTACGACCGTGACCCCCGCTCCATCGCCAAGAGAGCAGAGGCTTACCTGAAGTCAACCGGCATCGCCGACACCGTCATCTTCGGACCGGAGCCTGAGTTCTTCCTGTTCGACAACGTCACCTTCGGCAACAACATGAACGGCTGCTTCTACCAGGTTGATACCTATGAGGGAGCGTGGAACAGCAGCAAGCAGTACGAGGAAGGCAACCTCGGCCACCGTCCGTTCGTCAAGGGCGGCTACTTCCCTGTACCTCCTGTAGATTCCGACATGGACATCCGCTCCGAGATGTGCAAGACCCTCGAGGACTTCGGCCTCGTAGTCGAGGCTCATCACCATGAGGTTGCTACCGGCGGCCAGAACGAGATTGCGACCCGCTTCAACACCCTCACCAAGAAGGCTGATGAGCTGCAGATCTACAAGTACGTCACCATGAACGTCGCAGCCCGCCACAACAAGACCGTTACCTTCATGCCCAAGCCCATTTTCGGTGATAACGGCTCCGGAATGCACTGCAACCAGTCCCTCTCCAAGGACGGCAAGAACCTGTTCTCCGGCGACGTATACGGCGGCCTTTCACAGGAAGCCATCTACTACATCGGCGGCATCATCAAGCACGCGAAGTCAATCAACGCCTTCTCCAACCCGACCACCAACTCCTACAAGCGTCTGGTTCCGGGCTTCGAGGCTCCTGTAATGCTCGCGTACTCCGCAGCAAACCGTTCCGCATCCATCAGAATTCCTGCGGTATCCAGCCCGAAGGCAACCCGTATCGAGGTCCGCTTCCCTGACTGCATGGCCAACCCTTACCTCGCCTTCTCCGCAATGCTGATGGCAGGTCTTGATGGTATCCAGAACAAGATTGACCCGGGCGAGGCAATGGACAAGAACCTCTATGATCTTCCTCCTGAGGAGGCAAAGCAGATCCCCGAGGTCTGCGGATCGCTCGAGGAGGCTCTCAACAGCCTTAAGGCCGACAACGAGTACCTGCTCAAGGGCGGCGTATTCAGCAAGGACTTCATTGACTCCTACATCGCACTCAAGAAGGCCGACAACGACCGTGTCCGCATGGCACCCAGCCCGATTGAGTTTGAGCTCTATTTCTCTCTCTAATAGTCTAATCATAAGCTGAATGTTCGGTCCCGTGCCGCAAGGCACGGGATTTTTTTGTCCTCACGCTCCTGCCCGCTCCCCGTTTGCGCTTTTTCTTCTCCGGCTCCGAAAACCCATCACTCCGCACGGCTTTGCCTGGGTGCAGAGGGGAGCTGTGTCCTTATCCTTCTCTCAAAAGGGACTGCCATCAATAGCGCGTGAGTCATCTGGAACAAAGAGGAGAATATGGAAGAAAAGACAGGATTCATGGGAAGCTCCGGCGCGGCCGGCAGCAGGACATCAGGGAGCTGGAAGAAGCGCAAGTCTGACTATGCGGGCGAGGCGGAGATCTCGGAGCTCGGGAACAGGCTCTGCGATCATTACGGGAAGCTACTCGGCGAGCTCAGGAAAAGCGTCTCGGCAATGAGAGAGGCTGACACTGCCATGAGGAAGTCGCTCGCGGCGTACTATGAGGGCGTGTTCCGCGTCTACCGCGAGATGCGCATGAGCCATGTGCACCGGCACGGCTGCTTCTCCTGCCTCCGTCTCAAGCTGAACAGCCCGAGGGGAGACGTCGTCGATCCGCCGCACTGGCAGGTGATTCTCTTCATGAAGGGGAATTGCCGGCTCGAGTACGGCCTCATAATCAACCATCAGACCGGGAGGTGCTCCGCGGGGAGAGCAGGGAGCAGGCTGATGCCCTGGGAGAAGACCTACCTCGGCGTCATCGAGAGCTTCCTCGCGGATACCAGGGTATTCAGGCAGAGGATGAGCAGCATCTCAAGGCTCACGAAGAGCGCCTCGAAGCACATCGAGGACATGGAGAGGCTCCTCGCGAGGCTCCGCTGCTTCAGCAACGGCTTTGAAGGCATCGGCACCGGAAGGGAGGACAGTGCGCCGGCGCAGGAGTCCGCCGGGAATTATGAAGATGAAGATGATTCATCATGGTACAGCCCTGACGCCGGCAGGCATCAGGAGGGAGATGAGTTCAGCCGGATGTTCGGCATCAAGGAGCCCGACACTGACCCTTATGCTGGAGGAGTCGTAGGGCCTGACGGGATAAGGACTATCTGAACGTTCTGAGATAACTCTTATACAAAGACAGGGACAGAAGCCCTGTCTTTTTGTTTTCACATGATGAGGCTGGGCTACTCAGCCGTAAATTCCACCGTCATTCCGATCGCCTCGAAGGCCCTCACCAGCGTCTCAACACTGGAGTTTTTCCTGCTGAGGCTGAACAGCTGCACAACAGACTGCGGGATAACGCCAAGACGGCGGGCAAGCTCTGCCCTTGTTATTCCGCGCTCGTTCATTGCTGACCACAGCATGACCTTCATCGCCGTCACGACAGGAACAGTCAGCGTCCGCTGGCCCTCCTTCGGTCTTGGAGCGGCAGGCACGATCTGATGCCTCTGCAGACGCGCCTCGGATATATCGACAAATGCCGCAAGTGCCCACTCGTCAATTTTATTCTCCCGGGCCTCTGTGGTTGCCCCGGGAATTCCGTCAATGCTGATGGTGTAAATCCCGTTGCCATCACCGTCTATGGCGGTTACCGGGTAGACTCTGTAATCCGAAAGCTTCATAGTGATCCTCATGCCTTATGGACATTCCAGGCCGGAACGCCGCATCAAATCAATGCCATGATCCAAGCCTTTCTGCATCATGCCGACTAATGGGAACGGACTTCCTTTACCGAACCAGAGCCTGCCGGTGATCTCGCCACATCAATTGCAAAAGGGCAGTACGGTATTAGTTGTTAAAATACTTATATTATGGAATACAAACAATATGATATCAATTACTATATAAATATATTGTATCAGATGTTGCGTTAATCCCGTTTCCGCTCAGTACAGGCTCACCTCCCTGAAGAGATCATCAAGAGTGACGCACTGCACCTCCCATCCATCCGTGATTCCGTCAATGCCGTACGGCGCAATCATGACGGGCTTTAACGCTTTCTTTGTTCTGGTCTCCGCACGGAACTGCTCCATGAGCCTCTGAAGGTGCGGCAGGCACTCTGCGGCCGACAGCGGGCTCTCCGAGTACTCAATCTCGCAGATGCTCACCGCCCGGTCGCCACGGTCAAACACCAGGACAGGCCTTCCCTCAGGCTGCCAGACGCAGATACTGACCAGGATGCGCGAGATGCCGGCCGCCTCACGGATCTCATTCATGTGCCTGAGGCAGGAGATGGTGAAGGCAGCATTCATCCAGGTTCTGCGCTCACCCGCATCACTCCGGGAGCGGGGAGGAGTACCTGCGCAGCCTCTCACGAAGCGGAGGCAAAAGAGGAGGCTGCTGTCCGAAAGGCAGTGCACCGCCCCGTGCTTTCTCTTCCTGAATGAGCCGTAAACCCTGGTAAGGCCGGACTCCTCAAGGCCCTGAAGAGCATCCTGAATAATGTCTTCCGGCTCCGGCTTCAGCGCCTTGGTGATTTCCTCTATCCGCAGTCCGCGGTCATTCTGCGCGAGAAGCTCCAGGATCCTCCTCCCGGGAGAGCCTTCACTGACAGCAGAGAGTGAGCTGAGGACGGACTCGCACTCTGCACAGAGGGGCGCATCAGGAGAGAAGAAGAGCCTTTCAGTATTCTCCGCTAGGCTCTCCTTCGGATCGAGCATGGTGAGAAAGTAAGGCACACCGCCTGTGACCATATGCGCGAGAAGTGTCTCACTGCGATCCATACGGAAGCCTCTCATCAGAAGGAACTTCTCCGCCTCCCGGAGAGTGAACGGCCGGAGCCAGAGCCTGCATACAATACGGCCGTAGAGCTCCCCGGGGTCGCCGAAGACCTTCCGGATCATCCAGCCGGGATCCGATGACGCAATGATGAGCCTGAAGTTTCTGACCCAGTTCCCGTAGCTGTTCCAGAAGTGGCCGAGCATGGTGAGAAAGCGGCTCTTTGGTGTGTCCATCCACTGCAGCTCATCAAGGAACACGATGATGCTCTCCTGCTCCTTTCGCGTTTCTATGAAGCTGCGGAGCTGCCGGAAGGCATCCATCCAGCTTCTTGTGAAGGGAAATTTCTGCCCTGAGCGAGCGCTGAGCTCACGGGAAAAGTTGTGGAGCTCGTCTTTCCTGCTGCCGCCCGGGATGCCGGTCACAGTGAGGTCAATGCGCTCACCGAGGAGCTCCTCAACGAAGAAGGTCTTTCCTGTGCCGCGCCTCCCGTAGACGGCAATGAACTGCCCCTCGTCATGAGAGAGACGCCAGAGAAGATGCTCCTCTTCATCCTTCCGCCCGATGATATTGCCAGCTGCCATGGCATGCCCTCCTCCCTTTCCTTCCTTTATAGCAGACCTGCCGCAGCTCTGTCAGACGGCAGGCTTTCTGAGTTTTCAGAGTTATCGCCAGGGTTTCCGGAAAATACCCGGCGATAACCCTGTTTTCTGAGATTTTCATGATCCGG
>DEHC01000047.1:36967-39949 GCA_002351705.1 Gammaproteobacteria bacterium UBA2810
TTTGGGTAAAATACCGCTGTTTACAGGCAGTGAGAATAATCATGCTCAAAGGAAAGAAAGTCCTTTTAGGAATCACAGGCGGGATAGCCGCCTACAAATGCTGCGAGCTTATAAGGCTCCTCAGAAAGAGCGGAGCTGAAGTCCAGGCCATGGTGACCCGCCACGCGCTCGACTTCGTGACGCTCACTGTCCTCAAGGCCCTCACCTCAAATGAGCCTCTCTGGGACGGCGACAGCGGAAGGCTCCCCATCGAGCACATCAGGGCCGCTGAGTGGGCGGACCTCATCCTCGTCGCCCCGGCTACCGGAAATTTCCTCGCGAAGGTCCGCGCCGGCATCGCGGATGATCTCCTTTCCACTACCGTACTCGCCGGCTGGCAGAAGCTTGCCGTCGCTCCCGCAATGAACTCCCAGATGTACCTGAATCCGGCGACACAGGAGAACATCGGCGTAATCAGGAGCCGCGGCATAAGGGTCTGGGGACCAGCCTCCGGGGATCTCGCCTGCGGCACCTCGGGAGAGGGCCGGATGCTTGAGCCGAAGGAGCTCCTTGATCTCATCGATGACGCGCTCGCTCCGCGCCTCACGGAGAAGTCGCCGCGCTGCGTGATAACCGCCGGCCCGACCGTCGAGATGCTTGATCCCGTCCGGATGCTGACGAACCGCAGCTCCGGGAAGATGGGCTTCGCCCTCGCCAGAGCGGCCCGCGCAGCGGGGCTCAGGACCACGGTCATTTCAGGCCCCGTGAGCCTTCCGACTCCCGCCGGAGTTGAGCGGATAAACGTCCAGTCAGCTGCTGAAATGCGAGACCAGGTCCTCTCCCTCCTTCCTGAGACCGACATATTCATCGGCTGCGCCGCGGTCGCCGACTTCCGTCCCGCCACAGTATCACCTCAGAAGATAAAGAAGGTCAAGGGCACCGATGAGCTCACGCTGACGCTCGTCAAGAACCCTGACATCATCGCCGAGGTTGCAAGGAGCGAGCAGCGCCCCTTCACCGCGGGCTTTGCCGCTGAGACCGAGAACCTTGAGGCATACGCGAAGAGGAAGCTCACCGAGAAGAACCTCGACATCATCGCCGCGAACGATGTCTCGAGGAAGGACTCCGGCTTTGACTCTGACAAAAACTCCATCACCCTCTACGACCGCGAGGGCGGGAAGACAGAACTCGGCTCTGGAGACAAACAGGAGCTCGCGGAGAGGATGGTGAGGGAGATACTGCGGCTGAGCGGCATCACCGAGCACCGCTCATGGTGCTGAGAAGCAGGGATTCATCAGGGCGGTGAACAGCACCGCCCGCTCATTTTAAGGAACAGACATGGCAAGGAACGTAGAGCTCAAGATTATTGATAAGAGAATAGGAACGGAATTTCCGAAACCCGCCCGCTCGACGGCAGGATCCGCAGGGTACGACCTCAGGGCAATGGTAAAGGAAGACACCGTGATCCACCCGGGCGAGACCGTGTTCATCCCGAGCGGCATCGCCGTAAACATGAAAAATCCCGACATGGCCGCAGTGGTTCTCCCCCGCTCCGGGCTCGGCGCGAAGCACGGCCTGGTGCTCGGCAACCTTGTCGGCCTCATCGACTCCGACTATCAGGGCGAGCTCGTCATCGCGGCATGGAACAGGGGACAGAAAGACATTACCGTGACCCCGGGCGAGAGGATCGCGCAGCTGGTGTTCCTCCCTGTCATACAGGCAGACTTCACCGAGGTTGACGAGTTCGACAAAAGCGAGCGAGGCGAGGGCGGCTTCGGATCCACCGGAGTCTGACAGAGCCTCTGAGTCAGAGAGCCCACGGTCATCACATGGGAACCTTTCCGGCATGCGGTGAAAAACCCGACGGCGAAAAATTCCGCAGGAAAAGTGTGAACTGTTTCAATATAATGAACTCAGGTTTTCCAGGAGAAATAATTCATGGCAAAAGATATTGCAGCGGCCGCACAGGACACTGTGACGGACGTGACCAACCAGGTCTCAACCTGGGTACAGCAGCTTAAGGAGCTCGCCATCAACAACGGACTGAACTGCGTTTACGCGATTGTTATCCTCATATTCGGCATCTGGTTTGCCGGCATCTTCGGCCGCAGCATCACCAAGTTCATGACGAACCGCAAGATTGATCCGACCATTTCGAAATTTGTCGGCAATATCATCAAGTACGGCATCATCGCCTTCGTGGCAATTGCAGCGCTCGGCAGAATCGGAATCGCAACCGCCTCCTTCGTCGCAGTACTCGGTGCCGCAGGCCTTGCCATCGGCCTCGCTCTTCAGGGCTCGCTCTCGAACTTCGCCTCGGGCGTAATGCTCATCTGCTTCCGTCCCATCAAGGTCGGTGAGTACGTCACCGGCGGCGGCGCAGAGGGAACCGTTCAGGAGATCAGCATCTTCTCAACTACTATTCTCACTGTCGATAACAAAGTCATCGTTGTCCCTAACAGCTCCATTCTTAACGGCAACATCGTCAACTTCTCACGCATGCCCGAGCGCAGAGTCGACATGAGCTTCTCAGTAAGCTATGGCGCTGATTTCAGGGAGGTCAAGAAGCTTCTCACTAAGATCGCTGACAGCAACGACAAGATCATTCATGACGACAAGCACGCCTATGGCATCGTCGTTACCGATCTCGCAGCTCCCGTCATGAAGATCGCTGTTCGCGTCTGGGTAAAGAACGCGGACTACTTCGACGTTCTCGGAAAATTCACCGAGGACGCAAAGCTTGCGTTTGACGCGAACAAGATCGCTCCGGCAGCCGTACCTTCTCTCAATGTTCTGAACAGCAAGTAAGACGGCAGAGTGCAAGCCGCAGCAATCAATGCGGCATGCGCCCCGGGATCCGGAAGGGTTCCGGGGCGTTCTGTTTCTGGAATCATTTAGCAGCTGTACAGCCTCAAAAACTCCGGTAAGCCAGGCCCCGCATGGCTTTCAGCTATTTTTAACTTTTTATGATAGTGGCCTAAGTTGTTCTAATGGCCTGCCGCC
>DEHC01000081.1 GCA_002351705.1 Gammaproteobacteria bacterium UBA2810
CTAAGGTGAGAAGGAGTTACATAGATGTAACTTCGTGAACAAAGTGAGGCTCGTTATGAACATCTGTTTGGAGACGCTCGTTATGGAAAATAATAAAAATAATAGTAAACTTGATACAAAAGAAGAACAGTCGAAAGATACCCCGGTAAGTATCAGCGATCTAAGTAAACTGCATCCTCATGATGAATGGAATAAAAGTATTTATCAGCACACCATTTTGGCTGTCAAAAAGTTTATCAAAAACATCTTTACCAATTCTAATAATAATAAATAAATCCCATAATTCTCCCTTGAAATTTTGAGCCCGACTACTTAGGTAGTTCGGACTCTTTTTTACAAAACTCATTATTTTTTTGTTTATATATCATTTAAGTGCAAAGGTTGAGCTAGATCATTCTAGCTCAGATGTTTAACAATTTAGGCTAAATGCCTAAGGAGAACAATATGTCTAATTACAACAAAATGATGCAGAAGCATTTTGCTGCTGAGAAGGCAGCCAGCGACAAGAGAATCAAACGGGCAACGAGAAGACTTACCCGTAAGGATTTCGAATACGTTGTAGAATTCGTTGGAGTGAAAGCCATTCTCCGGAAAGAAAATGGTAAGTGGGTAGAGCACGCTTACCATGCCACTGGAACTGGATCAAGTGAAGAAGTTCTCAGAGACTATCCTCTTCCAAATGGATTTTTTCAGGAAGACAGGGATGATGGCTCTCGGCAGCAGGCTGAGAATGCTAAGCGAGAAGGTGACCTCGGACGCGGCAGGCATCTATGAAATGTACGGCACCAACCTCCGTCCGAAGTGGTTTCCCGTGTACTACGCGCTGAGTGACGGCAGCGCCAAGACTGTCACCGCCATCGCAAAGGAGATAGGCCAGACCCATCCGTCAGTCAGCAGCATCCTCAAGGAGATGAGGCAGGCAGGACTTGTTGATCTCAGACAGAGCAGCAATGACGGCAGGCAGACGCTTGCATCGCTCTCCGAGGAAGGGCTCAGGCTCAGGGAGGGCATGGAGCAGCAGCAGGCTGACGTGGCCCAGGCCATCAGCGAGATAAGCCAGCACAGCAGGGCCGACCTCTGGGAGGCCATGAATGAGTGGGAGCGCCTCCTCGGAGAGAAAAGCCTGCTGCAGCGCGTGGCCGCAATTAAGGAACAGCGCGAGGATATGAACGTCAGGATCGTGCCGTTCGATGACAGCCGGCACCACGAGGCATTCCGGAGGCTGAACGAGGAATGGATTAAAAACCTCTTCGGGAAGGTGGAGGATGCGGATCACTATGAGTTTGACCATCCCGTCGAGAACATCATCAACAAGGGCGGTTATATCTTCATCGCACTCCTCAACGATGAGCCTGTCGGCACCTTCGCCATGATGCGCACGGAAAATCCGGCCTACGACTACGAGCTGGTGAAATATTCCGTATCACCGAAGGCCCAGGGCCACGGCATCGGACGGAAACTGATGGAGGCCTGCCTCGCGCAGGCGCGCCGTACCGGCGGCTACCGGATCTTCCTTGAAAGCAACCGCAAGTGCGCCGCGGCAGTGCACCTCTATGAGAAATACGGATTCCGCCATCTGCCTGTGAGGCACTCCGACTACGCCCGCTGTGACGTGCAGATGGAAACGGTGCTGCAGTAAATCCGGATCCGCACTGCGGACTCGAAAAGTGATAATGAACATGAAGGCCTGACCGGTTCTTCTTACAGCTGCAAAATCAGGCGGCTCAGAAATAGCAGTGCCGATCCTGCTGGTTCAGAGATCGGCACTGCGTATTCACTATGTATTACTATCCGGGCTCAGATACTGTAAGCGCGGTACAGCTCCTGAAGATAAGCATCATCCGTCATAGCCCTGGCAATTTCATCATTTCGGTTCTGTGCAGTCAGAATCTGCATAAGCTTTAACAGACGTTTTTCTCCGATTTTTATACCGCGGTCCTCGGCATCCTGCATGCCTGAACGATAGTCTACGCCGGCCATCTCGCTGTTGATGTAGTTCATGCGCTCCTCCCTGCTGCTGAAAAAGGCCTCTGCCGCCTCATACGCCATGCTGATTGAATCATCGCACATCGCAAGCTCCTTCCTCTTTTTTTCCGTGCGGTACGCGAAATATCCCATCCAGCGCTCCATCTTCGTCAATTCGCTGGCAGGCTTGTTCCCCGCAGCCCTCAGGAATTTCTTAAGCTCGATAAAATGGAGTTCCATGTCCCTGTTCAGGCGCTTCATCGCAGCTATGTCATAGACACTATATATCGCGAATGCGGGCTTTTCTGTTCAAGAAGGCTAATGCCGCACTGCGCACAGACTGACAGCGGCATCCTGCCTGATAATGAGTGCAGGATGAGTGGCAGCGGGATTTCAGCCGGAACACCTGATCTGAACAGTGGCTTCCCGGAATCAGGTGTCAGCCGGACGGCACAGGCCGGAAATGCCGGGGCGCCGCTCATCAGTCTGACAGGGCACAGATAAGGGGAATGCTATGGACAATGAGGAATTCAGCGGCATCATGGATGAGCCCATGGCCCGGATTGAAGAGACGGAGAGAAGCGGCGCAAAGCCTGATGAGGAGACCGTCAGGACCCGCCTGCAGGAAATCGCTGTGCGCGCCAGAGAGGCTCCCGGACCTGACTTCAACGGCTTCTCGCCTGATGAGATGGGCCTTCTGCTGCATTCCCCGTTCAGTGACACCTGCCCGGTCAGGATCCGTGCGATGAGCGACGATGACATAGGGCGCATGCCGCTCATTAGGCAGATGCTGCTTCTCATGGGCATGCTGGAAAAGAAGGAGCTCAGGCTTACCGCTTCAGGGTATCTCCCGACGAAAACCGTGGCCATGCTGTCGAGCGCGGGGATCTGTCCGGAAACCGGAGGCAGGGCGCTCAGGGAGACTGACGCCTATGACGTGCGAGTTGCTAGGACCGTGCTTGAGGATCGCAGGCTGATCAAGGTCCGCCTCGGGAAGATGTCGCTTACGGCGAAGGGGAAGAAGGGCCTCCATGACCGGAATGTCCTGCTCAGGGAGGCGCTGCAGTTCCTCATGAGCGAGTTCAATGTTGCCTGGCTCCAGTGGTGCAGGGACCCCAGGGTAGGCAATACCGGAAGGCTCTATTCACTGTGGCTCCTCCACCGTTTCGGATCAGAATGGCGCCCGGCTGACTTCTACGTCTGCGAATACGGCAGGGCCTTCCCCATGCTCGATGCAAGCAGCGGCTACTTCGGGCGGGTGTTCGGCTTGCTCTTCCGGATGCTCGGGCTCTGTGAGCTCAGGGTTTCAGATGAGCTCACCAAAGAAGGACATAAGGCCTCTGTCCGCAAAACCGCTCTTCTTGAGAAGGTTTTCTCCTTCACTGATCCCTCCGGGGAGATGCAGGATCCCTGAGGCACCTCAAAGGCACAGATGGCCGGCAGGAAGGCCGGCCTGACCGCCGTGTCCGTCCGGGACGCTCCCTGTCCGCGCTGCCTGCGGCCCATGCCCTTTCCGCAAAATTCCCAAAAATAGCACTGAGGCACATTAGGACGCCTTTTTCCTGTTGTATAATTGCCCGTCATTCACGAGTTCTGTGGATGCGGGGAAAGGGACAAGCAGACTTAAAGCGGAAAAAGATGAAACAGAATCACCTTCTAACTTATCTTTCAAGACAGTTCGTCAGCACCTTTGAGCAGAGCCACAACAAAATCAGCATAGCTGACACCGCCGGCATCACCGCAACGGGATATGAGTATCCGGAGCAGACCGGCGGCATCAAGGTCACTTTCCCCATCCATCTCTCCATGAGGCAGGCAAAGAAGTCCAACGAGGAGCGCAACAGCATCTACGAGGTGTCGCTGACGCCGAGCCGCACCTGGAAGTGGAAGGACGCCATGCCCTTCGTGCAGTCGTTCAGGGAGCATCCCTATTTCCTCGCGGAGATCATCCTCAACCGCGCCGGCGAGGAGTTCTTCAGCTGGTATGACGAGAACGCCCAGGAGACGCTCTACGAGGGCTTCAGGCAGCACTGCTCCTGCGGATCGTTCGGCTGCCGCCACATCGACATCCTCGCCCGCGAGTTCTGCGACAGGGTGGATCTCTCGAACTTCGAGGCCTTCTACCCCAAGAGCCTCAGGATCGACGAGACCTGGAACAATCTCTATCACTTCAATCCCCGCGATCTCGCGAAATACCCGTCAGGAGGCGAGGATTTCGCGGGGCTCCGGGAAACCGAGGCCGTTCCCTTCCCGGCCCGCTGGACCATCAGGAAGGATGTCCGGATCGCAGACCTCCTCCCCGATCCGCGCGGCCTGCATGAGTTCAGGCTGGGACCTGCCCTCCTTCCCGAGAACCCCGAGCTCAACGGCGGCGAGTACTCCGCCGAAATCGAGAAGCACTTCTCCGAGATAAGGAAGGAGACGGACAGCTACCGCGGTGCCATCCTCGATGACGCCGAGAAGAGCGGCGTCGGCGTGAAGATTGACCAGAAGACCGAGATGGTCATGGTCGCGGAGCCCGGCGTCAAGGGCGAGAAGACCGTGCTCGGCGCCGCTGTGAGAAAAGCCGGCTCGCCTATCCCCGAAATGCTCTCGCCCCGCGATCTCAAGATCTCGCTCCTCAGGATTGAGAAGCAGGACATCGACAGCTACCATCCTTCCGTAAGGCTTGCCTGGGTCGCGATAAGGAGCGCCATGCTCCTTATAACAAAAGGCCTCATCATCCCTGAGATCACCTCGTTCGTGACAGACTCTGACGATGAGGGCCTTGCCGTAAGCTGGGTGCACGCGCCCTCATCAAGGGTCCGTAAATTCATCGCGGACTGCGAGGCCCTCACGAAGCCCGGCTTCCTCTGCTACAAGAGCAGGTTCGGCGGCTTCCGCGGGCTCACCACCGCCAAAATCAGGAAGTCCGGCAAGGGGGCGTTCGAGCGGGTGCTTGACCTCATGATCGAGGGCATCGTCTCTGACCTCTCCGACTCCTCGGTGCAGAACAGCGAGGAGAAGCCCCTGCCGTTCGTCCGCGGCATCTTCTCCGGCCGCGGCTTCAATGAGCCTGGCGACGTGAGCGGCGAGAGCCTCAGTGTGAGGACGCTCCTCGGGGTCTTCGACGGCTTCAGGATTTTCTCGGGGCCTGATCTCCTCCTGAAGTTCACCATGTCGAAGGACTCCTCGCAGCTCTTCCTCAGGGCCTTCGTGCAGAAGGACGGGACCGACTGGCCGCTTGACGGCGGGAAGTCCGGGCCGCTTCCTGAAGAAGCAGAGGCTGACGCAGGGAAGAAGGACGATGCCGGGGGCGCCGCTGATGATTCAAAGGACGGGGAGCAGGCAGATGACTCCGGAAATGGCGCGTCGCGCCGGAAGAGGAAATCTCCCGCAAAGGGCCTCACCCTCGAGGAGACCGTTGCCGCATACGTGAAGCTCGTCGCCCTCGGGCAGACGAGGCTCTTCCGCTATGTCTCGCTCTCCGCCTGCTTCGAGTCGGAGCCCGGCGAAACCGTTGCTGCCGTCGAGGGCGGTGAGAAGGTGCTGAGCTTCGCCACCGCATCCGCTCCGCTTCTTGCCGGCACCACAGGCGTCACCATCGAGCTCCCGGAGGAGCTCTCGAGCATCTATTACCCCGAGCCCATCGCGACGATCTCCGCGAGCGACGAGGATCTCGAGGAGACCGACCTCCGCCTCAGGCAGGACCCGAGCTTCAGCGTGAGCGAGCTCCTTCACTTTGACTGGAAGATCGCGATAGGCAACGAGATCCTCTCCGAGCAGGAGTTCATGAACCTCACGAACGGCGCGAGCGGGCTCATCAAGATCCGCAACAAGCTCGTGTTCATCGACAAGAGCCAGATGGAGAAGCTCAGGCGCAACCTCCAGGAGTCCTCCAAGGTCTCCCAGGCCGCCATCCTCCGCGCCTCGTTCCAGCAGGAGTTCCGCGGCTACCAGGTCCACCTCGACGGGAGCGTGAGGAAGCTCATGGAGCGCCTCGGCGAGAAGAGCGACATCGCAGTGCCCTCCGAGCTCAAGGCAAAGCTCCGCCCCTACCAGGCCGAGGGCTACCGCTGGCTCTACAAGAACACCCGCCTCAGCTTCGGCAGCATCATCGCGGACGACATGGGACTCGGAAAGACCATCCAGGTCATCTGCCTCCTGCTGCGCCTCCGCGACGACGGCCGCTTCCGCGAGAGGAAGGGCCTTGTCATCGTTCCCGCTGGCCTTATCTACAACTGGCTCGACGAGTTCAGGCGCTTCGCGCCGGATCTCAAGGTCCAGGTCCACCACGGCCCTGACCGCACCTTCGGCGAGATCGACAAGAACGACGTGCTGCTCACGACCTACGGCACCGCGAGAAGCGACCAGAACAAAATAAACAAGCGCGTCTGGGAAATCATCATCATCGATGAGGCGCAGAACATCAAGAACGTCGCCACGGCGCAGACCACCGCGGTGAAGTGCTTCAAGGGCAGGTGCCGCATCGCGATGACCGGCACGCCGGTCGAGAACCGCCTGCAGGAGTTCTGGTCAATCATGGACTTCGTGAACCCCGGCTACCTCAGCACAAGGCAGGCGTTCAACGACGAGTTCGGGAAGCCCATACAGAAGGACCGCTCCGAGCCCAAGATCGAGCAGTTCAAGCGCGTCACCTCGCCGTTCCTCATCAGGAGGCTCAAGACCGACCGGTCGATCATCACCGATCTTCCGGACAAGATCGAGCAGAACGAGTATGCGACGCTCACCCCGGAGCAGGCTGCCCTCTACCAGGAGACCATCAAGAAGTACATGGAGGCCATCCGCGGCATCACCGCGACCGACCACGAGTCGCTCTTCAAGAGAAGCGGCATCGTGCTGCAGATGATCCTGTACCTCAAGGAGATCTGCAACCATCCGGCGCAGTACCTCCACAACCGCGACAAGCTCAAGAGCCTCAGATCCGGCAAGGTGCAGAACCTCGAGTCGCTCCTCGACCGGATCATCGAGGCGGGCGAGAAGGCCCTGGTGTTCACCCAGTTCAAGGAGATGGGCTTCATCCTGCAGGACATCCTCGAGAAGGAGCGCGGCTACAAGCCGCTCTTCTTCCACGGCTCCTGCTCGCTCGATGAAAGGCGGAAGATGGTGAAGGAGTTCCAGGAGGATCCGGAGAAGAAGGTGTTCATCATCAGCCTCAAGGCGGGCGGCACCGGACTCAACCTCACCGCGGCGAGCCACGTCATCCACTTCGACCTCTGGTGGAACCCGGCCGTCGAGGCGCAGGCGACCGACCGTGCCTACCGCATCGGGCAGCACAGCAACGTGATCGTCCACCGCTTCATCACCAAGAACACCTTCGAGGAGAAGATCGACCAGCTCATCCAGTCAAAGAGGGAGCTTGCCGAGCTTACGGTCAATGTCGGGGAGAACTGGGTCGGCAATATGTCGAACAGGGAGCTCGAGGAGCTCTTCAAGTTCACCGGCAGCGGGACGGACGGGGAAGAGCAGTAAGGCAGGATGTGAGAGGAAGGCGGCGCTGCCGCCTTTTTTATTTCAGAATACGGTGGAGCTCATCGAACAGGAACGAAACCTGTCCTGTCAGTACCGCCCGTACCTGCCCTCATACTCAAAGTCTGACGTGTCACCGCTCCCGTCACATGACACCACCTCAAAACCGCAGCTCTTGCACCATTTGGCAAGGTAGTAATCTACACCAAAGTCCTCGGCAACAGGCGGGTAGTAATCATCGTCTGAGCAGTAATCCTCAAACTCACTGTCAAGATACTCAAGGAGCTTCTTCTCAAAATAGGAGTGGATATCATCTGCCGGCATAAACGGATTCTTTTTGAGAAGCTCAAGAAGCTCCCTGTCCTCAGACGCTTTCTCCAAAGGCTTCAGGACTATGTCTGCATTAAAGGTGCAGTGGACCGATCCTCCATCTCTCTCCCAGTCCGCCTCACCCTCCCATCTTGTCATGAACTCACCGGCGAGAAACTCACGGAGCCCGTCCCTGTCCATCTTCTTCCAGCCGTCCCTGTTCTCTTCGGAATACAGGAGCGAGAAGACCTCAGCCATCCGGTCAGCCATTGCCTTGGTGAGGCAGCACTCCTTCTTTACCGCGGCGGAAAGCTCTTCTGCGTCCTGATTCTTCTGTGCAAGCACCGGCACAGAGCTCACCAGCACATGGAGGAGCGCTCCCGCGGTCCTGCGGTCAGCGGTCTTTTCGCTGAGGATTTTCTGATAGACGCCGTACGGATCATCGGTAAGTGCCGAGGGTCCCTTCTCATCGATGATCGACGCGAGCTTCTCAGCAATTGTTTCAGGTGATGCGGTCATTCTTACCTCCTGAGCTGAAGTTTCAGAGCGAGTAGCGGAGCCAGAGCGCGCCGTTATCGAAGGTCTTTGCCGAGAGGAGCCTGAGCCTCACCGGCTCCGTGCCCTGAGGGAGCCCGTCGAACGATGCCCTCATCCCGCCGCGCGCGTCAATGCCGGGCGCGAGGATGATGCTGATCTCGTCGAGGAGCCCTGCCGCGAGGAACCCTGCGTTCACCGTGCCGCCGCCCTCGACGCCGAGGCGCCTTACGCCGAACTCCGAGTTCAGAAGATCCGTGGCGCGGGCGAGATCGATTCTATCCTTTCCGGTGACGATGTACGAAATGCCCTTTGACTCAAGGTACCTGAGGTAATTCTGCCCTGCCATCTCCGAGAGAAGGATTATGAGCGGCCTGCCGTCAGCCGTGCCGTCGCTCCAGCCGAGCGTTCCGCGGGTGTCGGCGACGACGGTGTAGCCCGCGGCATCTGCTGCCTTGTGGACACTCTCCTTTCCAAGAGGCTCCCCTGCGTCTCCGCTGAAGGGAGGCTCGGAGGTTACCTCCATTTCGGCGGTAACCCTCCCGAAGATGACCGTGGGGATCTCAAGCTCCTTTATGGCGCTGTAGTACTCCTCCGAGCCCTCGAGCTTCTCGGTCATGGCGCAGTCAATTCTGCCGTCCAGGGACTCCATCATATGGCAGACAATGAACGGTCTCATAGCATCTCCTCAGTCAGACGGGGCCGCGGAATGACGGCCCCTGCCTTAGGATCCTATCAGCGCGGACCTGCCGGCGCAACAGGACAGGCAGAGACTCCCGGGGACAGAAAGCGCGGGCATGCTGAAAGGCCTCTGCCGTTAGGGTACAATACACGGCCATACCATTTTCACTGAGTTTCCGCCCAAAGCGGTGATTTTCACATTCCTATGTCTCTTTTTTCCGGAAACTCGCTCCTCAGGGCGAGAGTGCAGGATCTCCGCATCCTGATAAAGCTCGGGCTCCCGATGATCATCTCGCAGCTTGCGGGAACCCTCATGGGCTTCACCGACACGCTGCTCTGCGGCAGGTGCAGCGCGCTTGACCTCGCGGCAACCGCCCTCGCGACATCGTACTATCTCGTCATCGCGATGGGCGCCGTCGGCCTCATCATCGCCCTGGTTCCGGTCGTCTCCTCACTCAACGGCGCAGAGAGGCACAGCGAGATCCCCGGAGCCTCCTGGCAGGGTATTTACTACGCGCTCATCATCGCCGGCGGAGGGCTCATCCTCCTTGCGCTCTGCCAGCCGCTCATCGGCATGATGGACATCACGCCGGCTTTGAGGGATAAGTCCTCAGCCTATCTATGGGCGGTCACAGCAGGGTTCCCGGGCTACGTGCTCTTTGTCTCGCTCGAGGCGTTCTCGGAGGGGCTCAAAATGACTAAGCCCCCGATGTACATCAGCTTCGCCGCGGTGTTCCTCAACGCGGTCCTCGACTACGCGCTGATTTTCGGCCCCGGCCCCTTCCCCGAGCTAGGTGCCCTGGGCGCCGGCATCGCGACCGCAGCGGTCAGCTGGTCGATGGCTGCCGGCATGGCCCTCTATATCCGCTTCTCAAAAGCCCTGCGTCCGCTGAGTTTCTATGCAGAGAGTGCCCCGAAGCTCAGCGGCCCGTCGTTCAGAACCATGTTCCGCATCGGCCTTCCGACCTCGGGAGCCATGGTCGCGGAGCTTCTCATCTACTCGCTCGCGGCCATCATCCTCGCGCCGCTCGGAGAGAAGGTCCTCTCAGCAAACCAGATCGTCTTCAACTTCATCTCCCTCATCTTCATGATCCCCCTAGGGCTCGCGAAGGCTCTCACCGTCATGGTGAGCTTCGCCGCCGGTGAGGGCAATCTCCCTGAGGCAAGGCGCTGCACGACGTCCGCCCAGATGCTGGGCTTCATTCTCTCCGCCATCGCCTCAGCCTTCATCTTCACCGCCCATGATCTCATTGCCTCTGCCTACACGGATGACGCTGAGGTCATCGCCATCCTGATGCCGGCCCTCTTCATCGCCGCTGTGCAGCAGTTCCCGGACTTCCAGCAGATCATGGCCCAGGGGGCGCTCCGCGGCTACCGCGAGACCAAAGCCATCTTCTTCGTAACGCTCATCTCGTACTGGATAGTGGGGCTTCCGCTCGGCTACGCGCTCTCCATGACGGATCTCATTGTGCCTGGGATGGGGATGATCGGTTTCTGGATCGGCTTCTTCGCCGGAATACTCACTGCCGCAGTGCTTTATTTCCTGACACTCTTCCTCAAGGTGTTCCGGATGAAGTCCGTGAAAATCTGAGGCCTCTTATAAGGATCAGCGCTGCCTGGTCTTCTGCAGCATGAGCCCGATGAGCTTTCTCTCGGTGCCGCAGGAGTCGCCCGCGGGGCAGGAGGTATAGAAGAGGTGCCATGAGCCGCCGACCTCAGCCGCGGTCATGTAGTAGTAACCGAGCAGCCCCCCGTAGGGAAGGCAGCCGCTGTAGGAGAAGGCGAGCGAGTGATCAGGGAGGAGAAGTGACCTCACGCTGCCGTCCGGACAGGAGTAGTCCCTCGCGATGGCGCCCGCCAGGTTCTCCATCCTCAGCCCCTCGGGGATATCGCCGAGGAACGCCTCTGTGACCCTCCCCGCGTGACCGCTGCGCCCGTACTCAATGAGGCGGTCGGTCTTTTTCGTCACCTTCCAGCCCCGGGGGAGCGTGTAGAGCTGACTGAGGTTCACGTCTGGCTCCTCGTTCTCCGGGAACACGTCGCCCTCAAGGAACGGATCGGTCCTGAATATCCTGAGCTCACGATTCTTCCCTGCGGTGAAATTGACAGGCGCGGGGGCCTCCTCAGGCATACGGTCGTCGTAGTGGACGTTGCCGTAGACGTCGACCCAGCGGTGGACCTGCGTGTCATCCGTCTCCGCGGCGAATGAGGCTGCCGCGAGAAGCGGAACAAGGAGGCAGGCGGAGAAGGAGAGCCTCATGCGATCAGGCGAGCCTCACTGCGGTGCCGGTCGCGGTAACCATCAGCACGGTGCTATCGTTATCTTCGCCGTGCGCGCTGTAGTTTACCGTGACGCCGACAATAGCGTCCGCGCCCATGTTGTACGCGTTGCCGCACATCTCGTTGAGCGCGCTGTTCCTCGCGTCAACGAGCGTTTTCTCATAGCCTCCGGTCCTGCCGCCAATTCCGATCCAGCTGCGCAGGCTGGCTCCGGAGCTTGCCGATGCGTTGAGCATTTCCACAACCTCACCGAAAACAAGTCCGTAATATTCAGCGATTTTCCTGCCCTCAACCGTGTTTGTTGTCGTGACTATCATAGTGAACCATCTGAAAACGGTTAAAATTTTAGCAGAAGGGGAAAGCCCGTGCTCAGGGAAAGCGAGCATTGAAGGCATGGAGGTTCTGAGCGCAGCATCTGTTTGATCTGTTCAGGCCATCCCGACATAATGGCCTTGCGGAATGGAAGATGATAAGAGGAAGGGCAGCATGGGGAAAAAATCGCAGCGTGATGAGATCATCTCCTTTGCCATGGAGCAGTACGGCGCTGAGCCGGAGTACCCCTGGGAGAAGCTCCCTATGTACTGCGTGCTCCGGCACAGTGAGAACCGCAAGTGGTACGCCCTCATCATGGATATCCCGGGGGAGAGGATTGATCCCAGGATGAAGGGTGAGAGAGTCGATATCCTGAACCTCAGGATTGACCCCGAGGAGGGAGCGTTCCTCAGGCAGGAGCCGGGGTTCTATCCCGCCTACCATATGCACAGGGAGAACTGGATAACCATAATTCTCGACGGGACAGTCGGCACGGAGACCATTCTCTCTCTCCTTAAGGAAAGTTATTCCCTGACGCTTAAGAAGGCCGTTTCAAGGAAAGCCCCGGAAAGGGGGAGCAAAGACTGGCTCGCCCCAGCAAACCCTGCCTATTACGGGATAGATAGGGCGATTGACGAAAGCCTGCCTGACGGGACCTTCATCTGGAAGCAGAGCGCGAATATCAACCCCGGTGATATTGTCTGGCTCTATGAGACCGCGCCGGTCTCCGGCATCATCTGCCGGGCGCTCGTGACGGAGACTGACATCCCCTATGAGCACAGCGACGGGCATGTAACCGTAAGGAAAGTGATGCGCCTCCGTCTCACGGATGACCTCCGGAAGAGCCCTGTCCCGCTCGCGTTCCTAAAAGAGCACGGCGTCTCGGTGGTGAGGGGGCAGAGAACGGTTCCATACAGCCTTAAGTCAGCGCTCGGAAAGCTTATCCATGAATGACATCTGGAACCCCTGGCACGGCTGCCGGAGGATAAGCGAGGGCTGCCTCAACTGCTACATGTTCAGAATTGACGCGGCACGGGGAGCCGACGGCGGGAAAATCTACCGGGTGAAGAACAATTTCTCCCTGCCCCTCAAAAAGGACCGGCAGGGAAATTACAAAATCCCCTCGGGCATGACCTTAAGGGTCTGCATGACCAGCGACTTCTTTCTTAAGGAGGCAGACGAGTGGCGGGACGCTGTCTGGCAGATGATGAGGCTCAGGCCGGACGTGCACTTCTGGCTCCTCACGAAGCGCGCCTCGAGGATAAGGGAGTGCCTTCCGCCTGACTGGGGCGATGGGTACGACAACGTCTCGCTCAACGTCTCCATCGAGAACCAGAAGAGGGCAGACGAGCGCCTCCCCATCCTCCTTGACATCCCCGCAAGGCACCGCGGTGCGATGGCGACGCCCCTCATAGGGCCCCTCGAGATTGGCCGGTACCTCGACACCGGCCTCCTTGAGGAAATCCTCGCCGACGGAGAGAACTACGGCGGCGCGAGGCCTCTCAGGTACGAGTGGGTGAAAAGCCTTTATGAGGAGTGCGCCTCGAGGAAAATCAGGTTCACATTCTGCGGCATCGGAAATGAGTTCATCATGAACGGCCGCGTGTATCACGTGCCGAAGGCCTACCAGCACGCCGAGGCGCAGAGATCCGGCCTCCAGTACCCGCCTCTCGGGAGAGAGGTGAGGCTGCAGCCGCGCTGCGCGAAATGCCCGAAGCGCTTCTGCTGCAGCGGCTGCACCTGGTGCGGCAGGTGCGGCTCTGATTCTGCTTCATGATGTCTTAAAAAAGGAAGGGCACGGTGCGGAAAGCCGCGCCGTGCCCTCTTCAGGCCGGCTGCGCCGGCCCTTAATTTATCAGATTGCCGAAGATTACTTCGCGAATGCCTTCCACGCGTTGATGAGGCCGTTGGTGGAGGAGTCATGGGAGGTGACCTTCTCGTCGGACTTCAGCTCGGGGATGATGCGGCCGGCGAGCTGCTTGCCGAGCTCAACGCCCCACTGGTCGAAGCTGTAGATGTTCCAGATGACGCCCTGGACGAAAATCTTGTGCTCGTACATGGCGATGAGAGCTCCGAGGGTCTCAGGGGTAATCTCCTTCACGAGGATGGAGTTCGTAGGACGGTTGCCCTTGAAGATCTTGAACGGAACAACGTCCTTCACCTCATCGAGGGTCTTGCCCTTGTCGAGGAACTCCTTCTCAACCGCCTCTTTGGTCTTGCCGAAGGCAAGGGCCTCGGTCTGGGCGAAGAAGTTGGAGAGCAGCTTGACGTGGTGATCGCCGATGGGGTTGTGGGTAATGGCCGGAGCGATGAAGTCGCAGGGGATTACCTTGGTGCCCTGGTGGATGAGCTGGTAGAAGGCGTGCTGGCCGTTGGTGCCTGCCTCACCCCAGATGATCGGGCCGGTCTGGTAGTCAACGGGGTTGCCGTTCCTGTCAACGGACTTGCCGTTTGACTCCATGTTGCCCTGCTGGAAATATGCGGGGAAGCGGTGCATGTACTGGTCGTACGGCAGGATAGCCTCGGAGGCGAAGCCGTAGAAGTTGTTGTACCAGATGCCGATGAGGGCAAGGGTAAGAGGAATGTTGTCCTCGGGAGCGGCGGTCTCGAAATGCTGATCCATCTCATAGGCGCCCCTGAGGAGCTTCTCGAAGTTGTCGAAGCCGACGGAGAGGCAGATGGAGAGGCCGATAGCTGACCATGAGGAGTAGCGGCCGCCGACCCAGTCCCAGAACTCGAACATGTTGTCAGGATCGATGCCGAACTCGGTTACGCCCTTGGTGTTGGTCGAGAGGGCGACGAAGTGCTTGGCGACGAACTTCTGGTCGCCTGCGGCCTTGAGGAACCAGTCGCGGCAGGTGTGCGCGTTGGTCATGGTCTCAAGGGTGGTGAAGGTCTTGGATGCGATGAGGAAGAGTGTGGTCTCGGGATCGCAGCGCTTCAGGACCTCGGCAGCATGGGTGCCGTCGATGTTGGAGATGAAGTGCATCTCGAGGTGGTTCTTGTAGGGCCTCAGGGCCTCGGTGATCATGACAGGGCCCAGATCGGATCCGCCGATTCCGATGTTGACGACGCTCTTGATTGACTTGCCGGTATAGCCCTTCCACTCGCCGGAGATGACCTTCTCGGAGAAGGCCTTCATCTTGGCAAGGACGCGCTTCACATCGGGCATCACATCCTTTCCGTCAACGAGGACAGGCTTGCCGCTCATGTTGCGGAGGGCGGTATGAAGAACTGCGCGGCCCTCGGTGCGGTTGATCTTCTCGCCGCTGAACATCGCCTTGATGGCATCGCTGACGCCGCACTCCTCTGCGAGCTCGCGGAGAAGGCCCATGGTGGTGCTGTCAATGAGGTTCTTGGAGTAGTCAACCAGCATGTCATTGCCGAATTTCTTCGAGAAATGATCAAAGCGGCTGGGATCAGCCTCAAAGAGTGACTTGATGGTGCGGTCCTTGGTCTGCTCGAAATGAGCCTGGAGCTTCTTCCACGCAGCGGTAGTGGTCGGGTTGATGTTCTTCAGCATTGAATAATGTCCTCGGTTGGAATTAAACATACGCTGTCATTTTACCATTTACGCAAAGGGGCGGATAAGCAGGGGACAGAAATTACAGAGCCGTAACGGCGGCTTTTCATTCGAATGCAGAGAGACAGCTCTGCACCTTGACAGGAGAAGATGTACCGCATCGGGGACAGGATGCGGCGGCAGGCGGAAAGTGCCAAAGAGGCCTCCCGGTCAGGCGGCAGATGTTTCAGGCACGGCGCCGGACGCGCCATTGCGGCATTCGGCCCTGAATGAGCGGATTTTATAAAGCCACCTGGCTCTGTTCCCTGACGCCCCGGAGCTGATACCGGTTAGATCAAAGCCTGCACTGGTTCACGCTCTTCTTCAGAACATTTCAGCATCCGGCCTCTTCTCATGATGCCGGCTCTGACTCATCAACCGATGACCATCGCGTAAACTGCCTTACCTTGCTGTCGCCGTTGAATACCAAGGCCAGCCTGAGAACAGGTTTGGATGGCAGGGTCTCACCGTATTTCCTGCTTTTAATCTGTTCGGACGCTTCCTTAAGTTTCTTCCCGCACTCCGATGCTGTATCAGCGTACTTAAGCTCAAGAACTATGCGGCGCCTGTCATATTCAATGACAATATCCGAACGTCCGGTTGCATTCTGGATTTCAGTACTGACAGGAAGATTGCCGCCCATCATGAACACATGTATATAGTTTTGAACCTCTTTCTCATTTTTGATTGGATATCTCTCATAGCTTAATGAATTGAACATTCTGTTAAGCTCAGACACTATGCTTTCAGCATTCCCTTTATAAAAAACGCTCCTGTAATCAGGTTTGCTTTCCAGATAGGCACTGAAAATCCTGGTTGAGACCAGCCTTGCGAGTGCCCTCTGAACCTCTTTGTTCGGAGTCTTCAGGATTACTGAGTAGCCGGAAAGATCAGAATCAAGTGTCAGGTAACCGGTCTGGCACATAAGAATATTCTGATCGATAGACAGCAGTGAGGATGGATTCAGGAAATTCTCTGTTTCGACATATACCGGAACATTAAAATCACTGACTTCCAATTTATGTCCCTTGAAGTAATTTGCCAGAATAGTCGGAATTCCGCCATTTTCGTACCAGTAATTGCCGAAGGCAGCGTATCCCTTCTTCCATACATTCAGAAAGAAACTGTTGACTGACCAGGTGGAAAATACCTTTATTCTGTTGGTCTCATCAAAGCTGTAGCCGTCATATTCCTCCGCAAGCCTGTCAAGGAGTTGATCACGCAGCTCATCTGTGACCTGTTCTTCGGGCATTCCCTTATCAGCTGATACAGCAAGGTTTATATAGTCGGCGTAATATTTCCCGAGCTCTTCCCTGGTAAATCCTGTAATTGTTGCAATTTCAGAGGCATAGCTGACGTCAAGAATGTCGGAACCAGCTGAAAAAATTGAGACATCCTTCAGTCTTGTAACTCCGGCAGCGCAGAGAAACCTTACAAGCGGCTCTCCTTTGACGGCACCGTAAAGCTCGCGGAGCGAAATCCGGAACTGCTCATACAGTTCAGGATTATTTATGTTTGCGGCAAGCTGCGCGTCATACTCGTCAATGAGGATTACTATCTTCTGCTTTTTCAGCCTCAGCGAGTCGAACAAGGATATCATTGAGCGCCTGGGGAGGTCCTTTGGCACATAGTCAATGCCGCTGAGACGTGCGAACTTTGAAATGGAGTCATCAAAATCAGTACAGAATTCCCTGTAATCAGTGCAGCTGAAATTCAGGAAGTTCAGTCTCAGGACAGGATACCTTTCCTCGGTCCATTTGTCATAAATCCAGGTACCCCTGAAATATGGCTCGGTGCCCTGCTCAAAAAGCGTGCCGATGGTGTCAAGCATCAGGGATTTCCCGAAGCGTCTGGGCCTTGATATGAAGACCCTCCTGTTCATAAGAAGCTTGCTTATCTCACGGGTTTTGTCAATGTAGATATAACCGGAATCTATAAGATCGGTAAAGCTCTGAGTCTGGGCTATTCCTTTCATCTTAAGCCTCGTATAAATGACACTTTCCTGTTCATTATTGCAGTTATGCCTGTATTCTCTGAGTTTTTCAAAGCTATTTACTAAAAAATGCTGCAATTTTTATAAAACATTGTTAATTCAATAAGTTATATAAATTTCTATATGTTTGGAACCGCGCCAAACGCCCCGTTGCGATATGATTTCTGAAAAGATTTGATTTTTCTGAGTCCTTTGAATTCCACAAGTGAATAGAGGTCAGAGCATCCGTCTTCCCCTTTTTCCGTGAACCAGACTGAATCTTTCCGAATCAGATCATCCACACTGCCCAGAAGCGGATCGTAATGAGTAGTGACCAAAAGCTGGCTCCTGCTCTCGGATTTAAAGAATTGCTCCAGAATAAACTCAGTCAGATCAGGATGAAGTGATGACTCAATCTCATCGATGGGCAAAAATTCATTATTAAGAATAGCGCTGTAAATAGCTGTTTCAATACCGAATGTACGCTGTGTTCCAAGGCTCTGAAGCTCGTTGGAAAGAATATATTTCTCCGTACCTCTGCTGTTTTTGACTGTGTGCTCGAAGTAAGTGCGGACATCACAGGCATATTTCTCAGCGCTGATATCGGTAATGTTGAAGTCTGCGCGGTGCATAAAATCAACCAGGTATTTTTTTAAAGCATCATTGTTAAGAGCCATTTTCCCGGCAGAATCAAACATGGTGTTACCAGGATCAATAATCTGGTGTGTCCTTTTGCGCATCCAGTCACTTGCGTCATTAATATGCGGCAATGAATAATTGATCATTTTCTTTGCAGCGAAGAATGACATGTTGGGCAGACATCTCAGTGCTATTTCCCTGGACACTGTTGCGTCAATCTTGATAACGGAAGGGTTAAACCGGATAACCGACTGACCATTTTCAAATGATCGGGAAAAAAGCAGCGTAGGCTGGGCACTTTTGTAAAAATACAGCTTCTCTGAAATTACACGGTGCGTATCCAAAACCAGCACATACCAGTATTTCTTGCCGGCAGTATAAAATTTCAGCCCGAATTCTGTAGGTTCCTGCGGAGTAACTTTGTCAAGCAAAAAAGGAATGCTCTCTGTAGGAGCATATAGATCGGCAGGCTGATGAAACCAGAAATTACGCAGATAATCAAAAGCAGCCAGAAGGTTCGATTTGCCGCTCGCGTTCGCACCAAAGACAAGCGCCAGACGAAGCAGACGCACACCGGGAGCAACCTCAACCACATGAGAACTCTCAAAAGTCGTATCCTTGGTGGCTTCGAAGCTCAATGTTACCTTGTCCTTGAAAGAACGGAAATTTTTGACTGTAAATTCCTGTATCATGGGTTATCACTAATTTTTAGTTAGGCAAAGTGACCAAATTCTCTATAATAAACTATATCAAATACCATAATAATCCTATTTTATTTTCGATTTTTACCAGTTTTAGCACACTTTACGAAATAAAATGGTCAAAACACCCTATTTTATTTTCGTCAGTTATCCTCCCCTTCCCAGGTGAGTTAGCCGAGCTCAAAATCATGGTTTGAGCAGTAATCATCAACTGCTGCCATCATTCAGGCTCCCCGCGGAACATCCAGCTCTGGTCCATGTTATAGAAAAAGCTGGTCATGCCGGGAGCGTTGCTTTCTGGATCAGGCACAAAGGAATGAGCCCAGGGAGGAGCAGCCTCTTCAGTTCATCCCTGGAGCGTGCGATAAGGGCATCCAGACGAACTCGCCTGTGACGCTGTCATGTTTCAATCCACGTGCCCCTCGCTGAGCACGACCTTGCAGCCAAGGCCGCCCAGGCGGCAGGCCGTTTTTTCCTCAGGACTCATTCTTCTCGGTTCATGTCTTCAGAAAAGCTTCTGGCCAGACTGCCTGCTCCCGTACTTACAGCCAGTCTTCATTGGCCGCGCTGACGCCCGATCCTGATCTGTTTCCGTCAATCCCCAGCTCAGCGCCAAGCGAGCCGTCATAGTCGGAATTCACGCAGAAATCGCTGAATTCCTGCCAGCAGCGCGGAAGGCCACTGGGTCTGAACTTCCAGACTTTTCCCATCTCATGGAAAAAATTGTCCATGGCGGGGACATCCCTGGCATCAGGATCAGGCTGAAAGCCGCGGATGGCATCAAGAAGCTCTTTCTTGAGCTCTTCCCTGCTGTTCACAAAAAGCTTTTTGGATTCATTTCTCGTTCCGTTGAAGACAAAGATGCTCTTCTTTCCTGTACGGTAAGCTTCCCTGACGGCCTCGTCCCTGTCGTACTCCTCAAGCATCCATGCAGCATAAGCGAGCCGGTCGGTATTGAAATACTCTGCAAGCTGAGGATTTCTCCTCCACGCCTCGCGGGCCCAGGAGGCAAGCCCCTCCATGAATCCGAGGAAAGAAATCTTCCCCTTCAGCTCATCACTCATATCCAATGTCATTATCTCTGTCTACTTTATGTTTCCGATTCCGTGCTTTCTGCATCTCTGCTGCTTCCTGCACTCCGGAACGCGCCCGGAAATTCAGATTGCCATCCTGCGTCAGGCAGCGCCTGAATGCAGGTTTACTCGTCATCATCCCAGGAAAGCGAGCCGTCATAGCAGGGATTGAGGCAGCAGTCATAAAAATCCTGCCAGCACTCAGGCAGATGTCCGGCGCTGAGTCCAAGCATCCATCTTTTTCCGCACTCGCAGAAAAAATCATCCATCGCCGGCGAGCGGAGCTCCGGATCAGGAAGAAACGAGCGGGCAGCATCCATCAGTTTTTTCTTCAGCTCAGCCCTGTTCCTTGCAGCAACTGTAATGAATCCGAAGTCCTTTCCGTCAAAGGACGGCACCGGCCTTCCTTTTCTCCAGGAATCCCTCGCGGCGTCATCCCTGTCATAATCCTCAAGATCCGATGCCACCTGGGAGAGCCTGCTCATCTTGTAAAACTCAATGAGCCGCGGGTTCTTCCTCCATGAGTCCCTTGCCCATGACTCAAGGCCCTCAAGGAAAACGAGCAGCCTTATCTTTCCGAGAAGTTCCTGCGGAATCCCACTTTCTTTATTTTCCATTCCTACACTCTGTCTTTTCTTACAAAACATTTCTTTTTTCCTGCTCCGGCGCGCCTCCCGTAACCATGGAAGGCACTGCCAGAAGGCTGCGGCCCTGAGGCCGCGGCATTTCCGCCCGGGCGAGGGAGAGCCGGAGGCTGCCGGTGGGGGCCGGAGCTCATCCGTCCCTCCCTCATGCCTTTAATGTTATCTGCCGCCGGAGCCCCGATCAAACTTTAGTTGTCTTTGAAATGTCATAAGGAGCCGTCTGAGATGATTTTTCCTGATTTCTCCTTCCTCCTCCGCTTTCACACTCATCTGACGGATTTTTCACTGGCTTTTCACCAAAGCCGTGTACCATGAACGGCTGTCCCGGAGCGCATTCGCGGAGAGGCATATGGCGGGCATGGCATTCCGGCTCCCGATTGACAGCACAGGCTCAGGCAAAACCTGGTCCTGGTTGATCTTTCAGCATAAAGCAGTAGAATCTGCCCCGCTCACGGGCATTGGCGGAAAGAGAAGGATCCGGAGGGGCCTCACCGCCGCATGCAGCACCCGTGTGATGAGGGAAACACCATGCAGCAGAAAAATCTGGAAAGAGACGCGATAGACTTCGGACGGCTCAACATACCGTCACTCTTTATCAGGCTTTTTGTCCCGACACTCCTGGGGCTCCTGTTCTCGGCTGTCCTTAACCTTGCGGACGGCATCTTCGTCGGCCGCGGCGTGGGAAGCGACGCGCTTGCCGCCATCAACGTGGCAGCCCCGATCTTCATGGTCTGCACCGGGCTCGCGATGATGTTCGGAAGCGGTGTCTCGGTCGTGGCGGCGCTCCACCTCTCGCACGGCAACATCAAGGCCGCCAACATCAACATGACCCAGGCGGTGACCGTCGGAGTATTCGTGATGACCGTCATCGCGGCCGTAGTGTTCGTCTTCCCGGAGCACTTCGGCACGCTCTTCGGCGGAAGCCCGGAGCTGAAGCCCTATGTAGTGGGCTATCTCCGCTACATAACCCCGGGGCTCCCATTCATCATCGTGCTTGTTGAGGGCATGTTCATCCTCCGACTCGACGGGGCGCCCAACATCGCCATGGGAGTCAATATCGCGGCATCAATCCTCAACATCTTCCTCGACTGGCTCTTCGTCTTCCCCTTCGGCTGGGGCATCGAGGGGGCGGCCTTCGCGACGACGCTCTCACAGGCGATCGGCGCGCTCCTCATCCTGTACTACCTCTTCTTCCGCACGAGGACGCTGCACTTCTACAGGCCGAAGTTCTCGAGGACCGCTATAAGGCTCACCGTCCGCAACGTGGGCTACATGTCAAAGCTCGGCGCCTCGACGCTCCTCGGCGAGCTCGCGCTCTCCTTCACCATGGTGGTCGGCAACTACGCCTTCATCGGGAGGCTCCATGAGGACGGCGTGGCCGCCTTCAGCGTCACCTGCTACCTCTGCCCGCTCATCTTCATGTTCGGGAACTCCATCGCGCAGGCGGCGCTTCCCATAATGACCTTCAACTACGGCGCGCATAACACCGGAAGAGTCAGGCAGACCGTCCGCCTGGCGCTCCTTTTAGGCGCTGTCTCAGGCATCCTGATGACCCTCTGCGGAGTGTTCTTCAGCCCTGAGATCGTGAGCCTCTTCCTCGAGGACGGACTCAGTTCAGCC
The DNA here is from genome assembly GCA_002351705.1 of Gammaproteobacteria bacterium UBA2810. Taxonomy (GTDB): domain Bacteria; phylum Pseudomonadota; class Gammaproteobacteria; order Enterobacterales; family Succinivibrionaceae; genus UBA2810. The sequence continues at coordinate 21,762 of DEHC01000081.1, forward strand.
CGCCTCGCGGTTGACGGCTACCCCGTATACGCGAGCTGCATTATGTTCTTCACGCTCAACATCGTGGCGATAGGCCTCTACCAGAGCGTTGAGAAGCCGCGCGCCGCCTCGGTGTTCATGCTCCTCCGCGGCTTCATCTTCCTCTTCATCGCATTCATGGCGATGCCCCGCCTTATGGGCGACACCGGGCTCTGGCTCGCGATACCGGTGACCGAGGCCGCGACCTTCCTCGTCATCGTCTGCCATGCGGTGCTGACGCTGGGGAAAAAGGACAAGTCCGCAGCCTGAGAGAACGCGGAGCCCGGGCTCAGTAAGGCCCGGTCCCGCGGACGAAGGCCACGTTCTCCGGGAGCGCGGCCATGAACTCCTGGAATTTCCGGCAGCCGGGCTCATGCGCCATGACGATCCCGAAGGACTCCAGATGGGAGTGGAGCACCACGGGCCCCAGGAACTTCGCGCCGCGCCTTTTGAGATCAGCGCTGAGGCGGCGTGACGCCTCTGACTCCGCTGGCTGCTTTCCGTAAAATACCAGGACTTTATTGTCCACGAAGCTCCTGATGTAGCTGTCGAACAATCCGAACTCAGCCACAATAGCGAGGAACACCTTCGAGTTCCCGATCACGGCTCGGACCTTGCGCTCCGAGCGGATCATGCCGTCCTCTGCGAGTATTCGCTCCACATCTGAGTCATCAAACTCCGCCACCTTCCGGCAGTCAAAGCCAGCGAAGCATCTGCGGAAGATCTCCCGCTTCCCGAGCATCAGCTCCCAGCTGAGCCCGCACTGCATCACCTCAAGCACGAGGTGCTCGTAGTGAGACTCGTCATCGTGCCGCTCCGTGCACCACCCCTCATCGTGATAGCGGCGGAGGAGCTCATTCTCCTCGCACCAGGCGCAGCGCCCGGTGCTGACGAAGCCGCGGCGCCTCGGCGGATACAGTTCCCTGAGGCACACTTTGCACGGCCTGAAGCCTCCCCGGATCGCGTCCTCCAGGGTATCGAAGAGGACAATGTTCTTCCGCGCGGGGACTCTTGCGCTGCACGACGGGCGGCACACAATCCCGGTGGACTTCACCCCGTACCAGAAGCGCCAGTCATAGCTTCCATCCCGGCTCTCTATCGCCCGGAGCTTCTCCTCATCGTCCATCGCATCCCTCAGAAAACGTAGCCTTATTGCCCTCTCCCATATTACAGCCTAAAATTGCAGCGCACAGGATTAACCATCAGAGGAGAAAGACATGGCTGCTGACAGCGGAAACCCAATCTGCACCTTTTTCTACGACACGCCCTGCGGCCGCATGCAGCTTGTGTCCGCGGGTGACAGGCTCTGCCTCTGCGACTGGCTCTCCGAGGAGCACCACGGCCGGGTTCTCAGGAGGCTCGGGAAGGAGCTCGGCGGTGATCCGCGCGAGGAGAAGTCTGAGGTCATCAGCGAGGCCATGCGGCAGCTTGACGAGTACTTCGCAAAGGAGAGAAAGGAGTTCGACCTCCCGCTGATGTTCGTCGGCACCGGGTTCCAGAAGTCGGTCTGGAATGCCCTGCTCTCCATACCCTACGGGAAGACCGAGTCCTACGGCGCGCTCGCCGCGAGGCTCGGAAGGCCCACGGCCGTCCGCGCTGTCGCCGGGGCAAACGGCGCCAACGCCATCTCCATCATCGTGCCCTGCCACCGGGTAATCGGATCTGACCATTCACTTACCGGCTACGGCGGAGGCATAGAGGCAAAGAAGTACCTGCTTGAGCTCGAGCAGGGCAGCGGCACGCTCTTCTGAGATACGGCGAGGCTCAGGTGACGGAAGAGTATTTCCGCTACGGCGAAAGGGAGATGGCCTATCTCAAATCTCGTGACAGGCGGCTCGGTGAGGTCATTGACCTCCTCGGGTTTGTGAAAAGACCTGTGATACCGGACCTCTTCAGCGCCCTCGTGAACTCCGTTGTCGGACAGCAGATCTCGACCAAGGCCCATCAGACCATCTGGAAGCGGATGACTGACACGCTGGGCTCCATCACGCCTGAAAGCCTCCTCTCCCTCGATGAGGACGGGCTGCAGAAATTCGGGATTACGTTCAGAAAGGCCGGATACATCAGGAGCATTGCCGAGAAGGCAGCGTCAGGGGAGCTTGATATAGGCGCGCTCAGTGCCACGAGCGATGCTGAGGTCTGCCGGACACTCTCCTCCCTTGACGGCGTCGGAGTCTGGACCGCCGAGATGCTGATGCTCCACTCCATGCAGCGCCCTGACGTGCTGAGCTTCGGCGATCTCGCCATCCTCCGCGGCATGCGCATGCTCTACCATCACCGGAAAATCACCGGGGAGCACTTTGAGAAGTACCGCCGGCGCTACTCGCCCTGCGGAAGCGTGGCAAGCATCTACCTCTGGGCCATATCAGCAGGCAAGGTTGAGGGGATGAGGGACTACGCGCCGAAATCAAAGCCCAAGAAGTAACCGGCAGCAGACAGCCCAAGGCCCGTCAGAGCAGCTGCGCCATGTAGAGCGGCAGGTACAGGATGCCGTCCTCATATTTCACGTCCCCAGTATGAAGGACAACCTCCCCTGAGAGCATACTGCCGTATTTTTCTTTAAATTTATTCAGCGATGTGAATGTATAGTTTTTCCCAGACTTCACTTCTATCGCTGTGACATTATGCCGGCTGGTAGGCATTATTTTTGAAATAAGGAAGTCTATCTCCATCCTGTCAGCAGATTTTTTTGAATATGAAGAGAAAAAATACAATTTGTGTCCTGCGGCCAACAACATCTGAGCAACAATATTCTCCATCAGCATACCTTCATTGAATTCCAGTCTGTCAAGCATCAGCTTTCGGTAAAGCTGGGAACTGACAATTCCATTTTCATCGAAGGAATGACTTATGAGAAGCCCTGTGTCTGCCATGTAGCACTTCAGTGTATTGCCATCCTGTGTCAGCCTGAAACCTATATTAGGCTCAGTGCTGCTGTGGCAGATATTGATAACTCTGGCATCTGCAAGCCAAAGGAAAGCTGAATCATAATCACGGTAGCGGGCATCCTTTTTCAGATCGCTGAGGCGAAATTTTTTCTCGTGCCGCTGCAACTGTGCCGGAATCTCATCGAAGATTTGCGTGACCCTATTTTCAAGATTGTCAGCGTATTGCCGTATATCATTGCGGTAGAGGTTGAGAATAAGGCGTTTCTGAGCATCCACTTTGTCAAAGTCTTTTGTCTCTGCGTATTGCATCACAACCTGTGGCATTCCACCGACAATCAGATACTGACGAAACCATGTCATGGCTTTCCTGTGCATGTCCGGGCCCATCGGCTCTCTTTTTCCGAACTGCAGCCGGATAAGATCCATCAACATGTTCTGCCCCATAGCCCAGAGGAACTCTTCAAAATCCATCGGAACCAACTCGATCGGCTCTTCCTCAGATGGAATTGTGATCCCCTTGACATTCTTTCTGATGCTAACGAGCGAACCTGTCTCGATATAGTCATAGCGGCCGTCATTGACAAGGTATTTTAGTGCAGCCCTTGCCTCAGGAAATCTCTGCACTTCATCAAAAATAATTAGACTTTTGCGTTCATGAAGTGTGACATCTGCAGACAGGCTTAGATACATGAAAAAAGAGTCCAGGTCGTTCAGGTAGTTCTGAAACAAACCACGAACCTGCTCAGTAGTGTTGTTAAAATCTATAAGGATATAGCTCTCATATTCCCTGCTGGCAAATTCGCGAACTATAAAGCTTTTTCCTACACGGCGAGCCCCTTCAATCATCAGGACGCTTCTGCCCTGTGACTCACGTTTCCATTTGAGCATCCTATCGTATATTTTTCTTTTCATGAGCAATATCAATGAATTATTTTGATAATTTCACGTTTCCTAATTTTTTCTAGCAACATTTTACACATTTCCTAGATTTTTACCTATCGATACTTAACACATTTCCTAGAATTTTCAAGATTAGTATACTACACATTTCCTAGATTTTTAATAGCGGCAATCTTACACGTTTCCTAGATTTTTAGAAGCAGCTATCCTACACATTTCCTAGATTTTCTATTTTTCCAACATAACCAAGAAAAAATCTATATCAAATTGAGTTCTACGGTCCGTGCGGCGCATCGTCTTGCACAGATGACGACGATAAATTGGGAAGGAAGCTTTACTATCCGGCAGAAATTACTGGTGAGCAAAATTGAAAATTTGTTACCAAAGATGACAGGATCACACACGAGGCGGTAGCATTCC
>DEHC01000033.1 GCA_002351705.1 Gammaproteobacteria bacterium UBA2810
GATGCTGTAGCCATCGTACCATTCCCTCGCCTTCTCATAGGAATTACCGAGTCCGTAGTAGTCAAACATGGCCCTGACTTCTTCCGGAGTAAATCCGATGGCCGTGCATAGGCTTCCTCTCCTCGTAAGCACGGTGTCAATGCCCAGATTGTTGAGCCCGGTGAATATTCCTTCCTTGGTGGCCCTGAGGCATCCTGTCAGAATACCCTTTGAGATGTCCGCGTTGGTCTTGAGCGCCTTGCTCAGCATTGCTCCTATTAACTTGCTCATAGGCTCATAGTACCCGCCCATGGCAGCTTTCTGCAGAGGCACGTCATACTCGTCAATCAGCAGGACCGGCTTCCTGCCGAAGTGCCGGAACAGTGCGCTGCAGATTGTAACAAGGGATGACTGAAGGGTTTTTATAGCCTCCGCGGTGCCGGAACAGAGCAGATCCTCATCAAGCAGCCTTGAGAACGCTTTTTTCTCATCGGCACGCAGAGCCTTGCTGTCCTTCAGCCATTCGAAGCGGGAGGCGAGACGCAAGATGATATCACCAAGCAGATCGCAGGCGTTCCTGAAATTAATCCCGTCTGTATCCTTGAGCGAGAGCGCAACCACCGGGTACTGTCCCATATGCTCCTCGCAGAACTCCCGATCCTCCATTACCTTAAGCCCACGGAAGAGCTCCTGCTGCGAAGAGGTATCGCCGGGATTCTGATAGTTCATCTCAAGGAAACAGCGGAGAGTGCTCATGGTCAGGGTCTTGCCGAAGCGCCTCGGCCGGAGCAGCAGGAACCTGCTGGCTGTTCCGCTGAAGAGTGGCTTCAGGTACTGTGTCTTGTCGACATAATAGATTCCATTTTTGCGCAGAGTCTCAAAATCCTCTTCACCAGGCATCGGAATAAGCCGCGGCCGGTTCTGATTGTTCTCCGTCATGATTGCGCTCCATGCAGCTGTGGATTGCTTTCCGGCAGCAGATACGTGTGATTTCGTCAGCAACTGAACTATTCTATCAGAACCAGCAATGGATCAGCGTTTCACCGGAAAATGCGGCAGCCCGGAGTGCGTGGAAGCAGGGAAACCCGGTGAACCGCATTTCCCCTCTGAAAAAGAAGTGGAGCAATTCCTGTCAGGACAAAGCGCAGAGGCCCTTCCGGAGCCTCTCCTCAGAGCACGTGGCTCAGGAAGTAGGGCATCTGCTTCCTCCACCACGGCCAGTCATGCGCGACGTCATAGCCCCAGAAGTCAACCCACGCCCCTGAGCTGTGGCTTCCGAGTATTCCGGCCATCGCCCTTGTCGAGTCGAGCGTCCAGTGTTCCCAGGCACCCTGCCCGACGCAGAGCACCATCTTCCTCCGGCGGCAGGACTCCCAGATCGGATCGTCATTGTTCTTCCACGGAAGATAGTCCTGCGGCGAGTTGAGCCAGGTGAGGTCATCGTGGTAGTCGCCGAAGAAGTAGCCCGCGCTGTAGAGGCCGCTTAAGGATATCAGCGTGTCGAAGAGATCCGGCCGGCGGAGGAACATGTTCATCGCGTGGAACCCTCCGAGCGAGCAGCCCGTCACTATGAAGGTCTCATCGCCGCGCCTCACGCGGGGGACCAGCTCCTCGGTGATGTACCTGAACCAGCGCTCATGCTGCTCGAGGCGCCATCTGCAGTCGCCCCAGGTGTTGCTCCAGGTCTCCTGGTCGATGGCGTCGGCGCAGATGAGGCGGATGTCGCCCCGGTCAATCCAGTACTGCACCGCGCCGACCATGCCCTCATCCTCGTATTCCCAGAAGCGCTTGTCCTGGGTCGGGATGACAAGTATGGAGTGGCCGGAGTGGCCGAAGATCTTGTACTCCATGTCACGCCCGAGGTTATGGCTGTATTCCTTCCTGTACTCTATGTGCATTATGACTCCCTCTCGTGGACAAACCGGTCGAACTCAACCATCTCTTCATAAGTCTTAAGGCGCACGGTATACATCTGCTCGCCCATCGCCGAGACCATGATGCCCTGCATCCTCTCGCACATTACCATGTCCTTCCCGTAGCGCTCAAGGATTTCCTCATGGGTGTGACGGTAGCGGTGCTCGTCGCGGCGGGAGGCGAAGGCGCAGTAGTACTGCTCGCCGGGCTGCACGCCGCTCTTCCCGTACGCCACCATGTCCGCCCAAATCTTATAGACATCGATGCTGTGGGCGAAGTTGATCATGTCCGGGGTGTAGCCTCCCGCGGGGCGCATGTTGACCTCGAGACCGACATAGTCGCCCTTCTTCCCGAGGCCCGGGCGGTCGGAGCCGAGGACGAAGAACTCGAGGTGGACGAAGCGGTTGAAGACGCCGAAGGCCTTCACCGTGGCGCGCCCCCTCTCCCTGAGCTGCTCCGGCATCACGGGAGAGACGTAGTAGGAGAGGTCAAGGTGCCCCTTCACGATGTCGGCGACTGAGGGCGGCCACATGGTCATGGACTCGAAGAGGGGCTCGCCGCCGCGGCCGACGATCGCGTCATAGCTCGCGATGTCGCCCTGCACGAACTCCTCGACTACATAGTGCCGCCATTCCTTCTCGTCACGGAAGAACGCGGAGAGATCGCCGCTGTCATTTATCTTGTATGTCCCGTTCGCCCCGACGCCGATGTCGGGCTTCGCGAATACGGGGTATCCCGTCTTCCCCGCGAAGGCGCGCACCGCCTCCTCGCCCTCCGCTGCCCTGATCTGCCTTGCGGATGGGACTCCCGCGAGCGCGTAGTAGCGCTTCATCTCGCTCTTTTCCTTGATGGCGTCAATGTGGTCGGTCTGTATGCCGGTACGCACGTTGAAGTCGGTGCGGAGCCTCGCGTCCTGCGCCAGCCAGTACTCGTTGTTCGACTCAATCCAGTCGATCCGGCCCCATTTCGAGGCGAGGAAGGCCACAGCCCGGTACATCCTGCCGTAGTCCTCCATATCGGGAACGAAGTACCAGTCATCGAGAGATCCCTTAAGCTCATTGGAGAGGCTCTCGTAAGGCGCGTCGCCGATGCCGAGCACGGTTATGCCGTTCTGCTTCAGGCGGCGGCAGAATTCCCAGTAGGTGTGCGGAAACTGCGGAGAAATGAAGATAAAATTCATGAAAACTGCCCTTCCTCAAAAAAATTATCTGCAAAGTCCTTCAAACCCTGCTAAACTAATTCCTAGTATTCATATTATATCAATATGTTTTAGCTGAAGGAACACTTTTGTGAATTTCCGAGGCGGTGATGCTCCGGATCCTGATCCCACGGACAGGATCCGCGCACGGGCGACACGCAGCTGGCGCTGCACTGCCGGGACAGACCAATAACAAATTATAAAGGAGGCGCAATAATGAACATTATATTCATCAGCCCCAACTTCCCACTCCATTTCTGGAACTTCTGCGACCGGCTCCGGCGGCTCGGAGCGAATGTCTTCGGCATCGGCGACTGCCCGTATGAGAGCCTCGCGGGTGAGGTGAGGTCGAGCGTTACCGAATACTACCACGTCACGTCGCTTGAGGATTATTCACAGGTCTACCGCGCCGCGGCCTACTACGCCTGGAAGTACGGGAAGATTGACCACGTGGAGTCGCAGAACGAGTACTGGCTCGCACTTGAGGCAAGACTCCGCGACGACTTCAACGTCCCCTTCGGGCTCCGGAGCAAAGACATGGCGGCACTGCAGAGGAAGTCGCAGATGAAGCTCGCCTATAAGGCTGCCGGGGTGAAGACTGCTGGCTACCGCCTCATCGAGAGCCGCGCCGGCGCCCGTGAGTTCGCCTCCTGGGCGGGCTACCCCGTCATCATCAAGCCGGACAGGGGAGTCGGCGCCTCCCACACTTACAAGGTCACAAATGACGAGGAGCTCCGGAAGGTCCTCCAGGAAATCCCCGCGGACGGCAGCTACATCATGGAGGAGTACGTCCCCGGGCATGTCGAGACCTTTGACGGCATCACGAACGCCGATGGGAATGTCCTCTTCTACACCGGGCAGGTCATGGCGGTGACTCCGCTCGACATGCTCTCGGGCGCCGGCGAGAACGTGAGCTGGACACAGCCCGTCGAGAAGGTTGACGACCTCCGCGACGCGGGATTCCGCACCCTTAAGGCCTTCAACGTCCGCTCGCGCTTCTTCCACTTCGAGTTCTTCCGCCTCGACGAGGACAAAGCCGGGCTCGGGCGCCGCGGCGACATCCTGGGGCTCGAGGTGAACCTCCGCGCCCCGGGCGGCTACATTCCGGACAAGATGGACTACGCCTACAACGTCGATGTCTATCAGATCTGGGCGGAGAGCCTGGTATACGGTGAGAACCGCTCATTCCCGCACCCTGTGTTCCAGAGCTACGTGACCCATTTCGGGCGCGGAGCCGGCAATGAGTACCTGCACAGCGCCGACGAGGTCCGCCGCGAGTTTCAGGGCCGGATCCTCATCGACCGCGAGCCCCCGAAGGCCATATCGGGCGGCATGGGCTCGCAGGTGTTCGTGCTCCGCTCGCAGGACCCTGACGACATCCGCCGCCAGGCAGATTTCATCCTCCGCCATAAGGACGGCAGCGTCATAAGGATATAGGGAGGCTCATGCTTCACATTGAGGACAAAGGAGTGAGGGATCTCCTCCTCACCGGAAACTTCGGCCTGGAGAAGGAGTCGCTCCGCATCACAAAGGACGGGCACCTGTCACACGCGCCGCATCCCTTCAGCCAGGACGATAAGCAGATTGTCCGCGACTTCTGCGAGAACCAGACCGAGATCAACACCGGCGTCTCGAAGTCAGCGGATGGTGTGCTCGCCGAGCTCCATGAGCTCAACACGAGGATTTACGCGGGGATCCGCGCGCTTCCGGAGCCGGAGCTTCTCTGGCCCTTCAGCAATCCGCCGTACATAAAGGACGAGGAGGACATCCCCGTCGCGCAGTTCTTCGGCGATCTCGCCGAGAAGACCGAGTACCGCCTGGGGCTCAGCAAAAAGTACGGCCGCTACAAGATGGCCCTCTCCGGCATACACTTCAACTACTCGTTCTCGGGCGATCTCCTCCGGAGGAACTATGAGGCAGAGACCGGCAGAAAGGTGGAGCACGGCGACGGGAGCTTCGGCTACCGGAGCTACGAGGACCGGCTCTACCTCGATCTCGCAGAGAACGCCATGGCCTTCGGCTGGGTGCTCGTCGCCCTCACCGCCGCGTCGCCCGTCCTGGACAGCTCCTACTTTACGAAAGGCGAGGAGGGAGGCGGTGTGTTCACCGGCATGTCATCGGTGCGCTGCTCGGAGCTCGGCTACTGGAACTTCTTCACCCCGGTGCTCAACTACGGGAGCCGCGAGGCCTACGCCGGGAGCGCGGGGAGGTACGTGACAGAGGGGCTCATCGAGGCCCCCTCGGAGTTCTACTACCCGGTGCGCCTCAAGCCCCGGGGGAAGAACTCGCTCGACTCGATAAAGGAGAACGGCATCAACCACATCGAGCTCCGGAGCATCGATCTCAACCCGTTCGCCGAGGACAATATCGATCTCCGCGACATAAAGTTCGCGCAGCTCCTCATCGTCTGGCTCGCCTCAATCCCAGGGACGCCGCTCCGCGACGGGGAGCAGGTGCTCGCGGTGCAGAACTACAAGACCGCGGCGCACTTTGATCTCCGCACGGTGAAGATCTCGTTCCCGGGAGGCAGGATCCTGCCCGCTGACGAGGCGGTCCGCACCGCTCTCGGAGGCATGCTAAGCTTCTACCAGGAGGTCTTCCGGGAGAGCCCTCAAAAGCAGGCAGAGGCCGAGGCGCTGCTCCGCTTTGAGCTCGCGAAGATTGAGCATCCGGAGGAGTACAGCTATGCCTGGCGCGCAAGGCGCGAGTACGGGGAGAACTTTGTGAAGGACGGCCTTAGGCTCGCGCGACTGCGCGCGGAAAGCCATCAGGGCTGAAAACTGCATAAGGGGGTGCTTTAAGATGTGTGAGTTATTCGGGCTCAGCAGCAGGGACAAAATCGGGGTCAATGAATACCTCAGGGCTTTTTTCCGCCACAGCGAGCAGCACCCCCACGGCTGGGGGCTCGCCCAGTTCTTCGGGAACGCGGTGCAGCTCGAGAAGGAGCCGGTCGCGGCGGTTGAGAGCCAGTATCTCAATACCCGCCTGAGCTTCCCCATCGACGCGAAAAGCCTCATCGCCCACATCCGCCTCGCGAGCGTCGGCCGCCTCCGCTACGAGAACTGCCATCCCTTTGTCCTCCGCGACATCGACGGCAGGGCCTGGACGTTCGCCCACAACGGCACCATCTTCAGCCCCGGAAGGAGCAGCGGGACCTCGATTGATTTCTACAAGGACAGGCAGCAGGGAGGCACCGACTCCGAGCGCGTGCTCCTCTACCTCATCGACCGCATCAACGGGAGGCGGAAAGAGCTCGGCCGCCGCCTGGAGGCGGAGGACCGCTTCGCTTTGCTTGACGAGGTCATAGCGGAGCTGAGCCACGGCAACAAGCTGAACCTCCTCATCTGGGACGGGGAGTACCTCTACGCCCACACCAACTATGCCGACACGCTCTTCACCAGGAAAATCCCAGGGTCCGGATCGCTCCTCATCGCGACGAAGCCCATAGATAACCTGAAGTGGGAGCATGTCCCCTTCCTGCAGCTGCAGGTCTACAAGGACGGGGAGACCGTCTGGCAGGGACGCCGCAGGAGCGAACAGTTCTTCGACCACGAGAAGAACTGGGAGTACCGCAACATCGACTTCGCGTCGCTCTGACGAAAGGGGCGCGCTGCCGCGCGCTTCCTGGCACTTCTCCGGACAGTTTCCCGCGGATCAGGCCGGCCTGCTTTCAACAGGCAGAAAGCCGCACAGCATCAGGAACAGCTGTAATTTGTTTTTTTATTAAGTGCTGCCGCAGCCGAAAATATATCCTCTTCGACCTCTTCCCTGCTCTGATCGAGGTAAGGGAAGCCCAAGGCGCTCATAGCAGGCAATCAGATCGGTCTTGTGCACGCCGAGAATTTCCGCTGCCTGCCATGGGAGATGATCTGATTCCTGATATAGGGGTAAAGGAGAATGGCATTTCTTGCCAGGGTATCTTCCTCATCAAGAGCAGTTACAAAGCGCTTCGTTACTGTTCACAGCCTATCTGTGCGATAGCTCCATGGTTACTGTTCAGTCATTTTAAGACGACTCAGATGCAAGTAAAAATTCATGGCAATGCCTCGTTATGACATATTTGCCGTCATTAAAATTTGATTGCATCATCTTCTTAAGTTATCGTAAAGGCATGGAACGGACGTTCTGCCCTTCACCATTAAAGAGAAGGATGTTGTTCCTGTCATAACAAGGTCTGTCCGGCAGAATTCATGATTTAATCTCTTCGTCTGTTCAGGCGTTGTCTGACGCCGCTTCCCGTGAGGGGGCGTGGATTGAAACAAAAGTTTAAAATTTTTCATTTTTTGAAAGCAGAGTTTGCAAGAGAATTGTCTGCCGGGCATTTACCAGGCTGCTTCCTCTTCCTGGAGGCAATCTTCAAGAGGATTTTCACCGCCTTCCCGGCTGGATTCCGCCACTCCGGGGATGCTGCTGAGGCACAGTGTTTCCTCTATAGCTCTCCAGTCATCACCGGAGATGAGCGCCGCGTTTCCGGCAGCGGGAGATGCTTTCCTGCGTCAGGACCTTACCGGGCCTTTTGCCTTCAAGCACCTCTGGACAGAGATTACTTACCCTCCTCCTCCTCATCATCATCCCCATCCCCGTCTCCGTCCCAGCCTTCGTCATCATCATCCCAGTCATCGCCGCCATCCTCGCCGTCCATTCCGAGCAGGTCATAGAGATTGTCCAGGAAGTCGTAAAAGTCCTCATAGGTGAACCCGTCATAAATTTCGCCGTCCTCAGGGAAATAGACGGCAAACTTCCGGCTGCCTTTCTTAAAGAGGACAGGGGCCCCGTCGCCCAGTCCTCCGACTGCGACATAGCTGTCATCAGGCCTCCTGTCATCATTGACATCGATGAGCGGCTTGTGCGCGACGCCGTAGAACTGCACGCCGGCAGGCAGGAACAGCTCGCCGCCGTCGCTGAAGGTGAGCCACTCCCGGTACTCTTCGGGAAAAGTGATCCCGTTCTCCTTCTCAAAAGCCGAGATCTGCTCCTCTGTTGCAGGCTCGAGGAAGCTCATCGTCCCCTGTTCCCTGAACGTCTCGATAATTTTCCTAAGCCTCTCTGAAATCATATGCTCTCCATTTTTTTCAGCGGCGCCTGCCGGCAGGCGCCGGCAGAACGCAGAAGGGAGACCGGGGGACGGCTTCACAGCCCCGGCCAGAAGGATAAGGAATCAGCCCTCCCAGAGGAACCTCATCATGCCGGGCACCAGCCTCGCCCAGGAGGCCTCGTTGTGCGCGCCTCCCTCCTGCCTCAGGGCAAATGTGCGGCAGGCAGGCTGCACTTTCTTTACCGTGCTCTGAAGCTCGAGGATGCAGCGCTCCACCTTCTTCTCGAAGGGGCTCCTCTCTCCCCACTCGTTCTCGCCCCAGGTGAAGAGGATCCTGGTGTCGGGAAGGAGCTTCGAGCGCCTGATGTCCTCAAGGTAATACTGCTGCGAGGTGCTGACGGGAGGCGACATCACCGCGGCCTTCGAGAATATGTCGTTGTGGCGGAGGATCGCATAGAAGGACATCATGCCGCCCATCGATGAGCCGCCGACGCCCGTGGCCTCGCGCGAGGGGTTGGTGCGGTAGTTAGAGTCAATGCAGGGCTTCACCACCTTCCTGACCCATTTCATGGTCTCCTCGGCGTGCCCCTCGAGGAGCCCAGCCTCGCCTATCGCAACGGGATACGGGCAGTACTCCTCGCAGCGCTCCTTGTCAGTGTGGGCGCACTGCATGCCGACCACGATCATGCTCTTCCACCAGCCCTCAAGATAAGGCGCCATGTCCCAGGACTTCCCGTAGGTCGCTTCCGCGTCATAGAACATGTTCTGCCCGTCCCACATGTACATGACGGCATAGCGCTCATCGTTGCCTGGCGCGTAGTAGTCATCCGGGAGCCAGATGAAGAGCGTGCGCTTCTCCCTGGCGTAGCTGAAGTAGATATCGTGTTTTACAAGCATTGCGGCACCTCACTCACTGAATGATGCCGGCTCTGGACATCGGCCGGATCCCTCTTCTGATTATCCTACAATAACGAAAAGGCGGGTGCAGGGGAGGATTGCGGAATTCTGCGGTATCTCACAGCCCCGGCACTCACCGGTCTTATGGCTGATGCCCTCTGCTCTGATGATTGCTTCCGGAAGGCTCGCCGGCATCCTCTCTGCCGTCACAGCCCTCGTCATATTCCTCATACCCGTCATCCCCGTCGCACTCACCGTCATCGCCTGAGCCGTCGTCATGGTCCTCCGTCTCCCAGGCAGCGCGCAGATCCCACTCCTCCGCGAGAGCCGGATCCTTCTCCGTGCCGAGCCCGTCCCTGTACATGACGCTGAGGTTTCTCATCGCAACGAAGTTTCCCTGAAGCGCGGCCTTCCGGTACCAGCTGAACGACTCTGCCAAATCCACAGGTACTCCGAGGCCCGTCCTGTACATGAAGCCAAGCTCGCACTGCGACTCCGCGTCACCCTGCTCCGCGGCCTTCCGGTACCACCTTGCGGCCTCCGCACAGTCAGGCCCCGCCATGCCAAGCCCCTTGCTGCAGAATTCGGCATACTCGCGCTCGGCGCCCTGGAGCCCCTGCTCCGCGGCCTTCCTGATCCAGCTGGCAGCCTTAACGAAGTCATGCTCAACTCCGTCCCCGCCGCGGTAGAGCTGCCCAAGATGCCAGCACGCGTTGGGCTCGCCCTGATCTGCGGCCTTCATATACCATTCAGCGGCTTTTCTGCAATCCCGCTCCGTCCCGTACCTGTAAAGAGTGCCCATGTTGCACTGCCCGAGGGCATACCCCTGAAGGGCAGACTTCAGGAACCACTCCGCCGCCCTCTCGTAATTCCGCTCAACGCCTTGCCCGCACAAGTACAGCGTACCGAGGTTGCACTGAGCGCCGGGATGCCCGTGCAGGGCCGCCTTCTCATACCACACTGCGGCCTCCGCGTAATCCTGCCTGACGCCTCTTCCGTAATGGCAGACAAACCCCATCATCCACTCCGCCTGCACTTCACCCTGGAGAGCGGCCTTCCTGAACCACCTGACAGACTCCTCCCCGCTCTTCAGGACCGATGCCCCGACGTAATATATCTCGCCAAGGCGGATCTGCGCATCGGCGTCTCCTGCCTCCGCTGCCTTCCTGAACCACTTTACAGCCTCGCGGAAGTCCTCCTCCTGCCCGATCCCGTAATAGTACATTTCCCCAAGTTCGAGGAAGTGCGAGGCGTCAGCAGTGCTCAGGTCCTTCTCTCCGCAGCGTGACGGCGCTGTTATGAGGCAGGGGTGCGTCTTTACTCCCCGGCCCGGCTCCGGGTTCAGAAGAGAATTCAGGGAGTCATTGTTCTGCATGGTCCATCCTCCAGGCATTTCCAGCAGCGCTCCGGCATTTCCCGGCATCTTCCGTGCCCGTACTGTCCCGTGCGGGCGGCTCCTCATGATGCGGCTGCGCTTCTTTTCCTGTCTCGTTACAGGATAGCGGCCGGAGCTCCGGAGATCAAATTTATCCAGTCATTGAGATGCCATAAAGAGACCACCTGATGGATTGCCGGCGGTTTTTCCTGAGGCCTGCCGCCTTTTTACCCAAGGCTGCCTCACCTGCCTCATTTTTGCTGCTGAAGAGCGCCATGGCCGCAATGCATCATCTCCGCGGGTTTCCCGCCTGCTCCCTGACGGACCCTGTGTACGGGGATACGGAGAGTGCCGGGCCTTCCGTCAGGAGAGCAGGGATCTCATGGCAGGGGGGCTCCCCGCCGGCAGGAGGGATGGCAGCTGGCGTGTCCTTACCAGGGAGACGCGCTGATAATTTCCTCCTGCAGATGGCGGAATGATGCCACGGGCGTCTCTCCCGGCTCAGCCCTCACCCCGAGATCCTCTGCCTGCAGTGACAGAGAGGATCCCTGTGATAATGCGGAGCGCCAGGCTCCGGAGGGATTTCTCCGCACCGGCACAGCCATTGAGGGCTGACTTCAGGTACCATCCGAGAGCCCGGTCATAGTCCTTATCGATGACGAGCGGCCAGTTGTCAGCATGGCAGAGGCTCTCAAAGGTTCCGTCGGTCTGATCCTTCCAGTTGTAGCCTTTCTCATAGAGGCGGCCGAGGCGGTACGCCGCGGCAGCATCACCCTTCTCAGCAGCAAGAAGGTAATATGACACGGCGGTTTTGAGATCCGGCCTCATGCCCTGTCCGGCCTCGTACATCCCTCCGGCGAGGTACAGTGCTGACGCCATTCCGTCACGTCCTGCCGCCTCATACCATTTCCGGGCCTTCGTGTAATCCCTTTTCACGCCCTTCCCGCTGAAATACATGTCGCCGAGGAGGAGCTCGATGTCAGGCCGGCAGCTGCAGCACCCGGATTTCCCGTACCACTTAAGCGCCTCATTGAGGTTTTCCGGAGTCCCGAGCCCGCTGCAGTACATGTCCCCGATGATCTTCTGCGCGTCATGATTTCCCTGCTCCGCCGCCTGCCGGTACCACTTCAGCGCCTCCGCATAGTTCTGCCCTGCTCCTTCGCCCCGGAAGTACATGCCGCCGAGCCTCATCCGCGCGCTTTCATTGCCCTGTCCGGCAGCCCTCCGGTACCACCTCACGGCCTCATCAGGGCTCCGCGGGACGCCATCGCCTTTGAGGTACATGTCGCCGAGCCTCACGGCCGAGCGTGTCCAGCCCTTCAGGGCGGCCCTCCGGTACCACGCCACTGCCTCATCATAGTCCTGCTCAGTCCCCTCGCCCTTCGAGTACATGTCGCCGAGCGTGTGGCATGCGGACACATCCCCGCTGTCCGCGAGCCTTCTGTACCAGCGGAGCGCCTCGGCTAAGTCCTGTGCCACGCCGTCGCCCTCATAATAGATTTCCGCGAGAGTGCCCGCCGCCCGCGTGCTGCCTCCGTCAGCGGCCTTCCGGTACCATCTAACCGCCTCCGCGGGATCCAAAGCGACGCCCCGCCCCCTCAGGTACATGTCCCCAAGCTCGATCTCTGCCCGTTCATGCCCCTGCTCCGCGGCCTTCCGGCACAGTTCCGCGGCAGCACGCAGCTTCTCCGGAGTGCCGTAATCCCTCTCGTAGATCCGGGCAGTCCTGTACTCTGCCTCAGCGTGCCCCTGCTCCGCAGATTTGAGGTACCACCTGAGCGCCTCGTGCGTGTCTTTCCTTACGCCGAAGCCCCTCAGGTACATAAAGCCAAGGCAGCTCTCGCCATAGGCATTCCCCTGCCTTGCGGAACGGAAGTACCACTTCGCTGCCTCCAGATAGTCCCGCGGGGCGCCTTCCCCGAAATAATGCAGATCGCCAAGGGCGTTCTGTGCTAGGGCAAATCCCTGATCCGCGGCTTTCCGGTACCATTCCGCCGCCGCGGCAGGGTCCTTCCTGACGCCTTCCCCGTACTCGTACATGATGCCGATGTTGTGCTGCGCGCCGGGATATCCCTGCTCCGCCGCGCGGAGGTACCATCTCATCGCCTCGGCATAGTCCTGCCTGACACCCTCACCCATCTCGTACATCGTGCCGATGCTGTTCTGCGCGCCGGGGTATCCCTGCCCGGCAGAGAGGAGCCAGAGCCTCAGGGCCTCGGCATAGTCCTGCCTGACGCCCTGTCCCTCGGAGTAAAAAAGGCCGAGTACGCACTGCGCCCTGGCATTTCCCCTCCCCGCAGACCTCCGGTACCAGGCCGCGGCCTCTGCGTAATCCTGCCTGACGCCGGTCCCCGTCTCGTACATATAGCCAATGCCGTACTCGGCGTCAGCATCGCCCATGGCCGCTGCCGTGAGGTACCAGCTGAGTGCCATGGAGCTGCTCTGGAGCTCATGGCAGACGCTCCTCCCCTGAGGCTCCGCAGGTGCTCCGGATTCATTCTCCTCCACGCCGAAAGGATCAGGAGGGAGCTCCGGCGCTGAGTCCCTGAGCCCCAGGGCATATGAGACGCTCTCAGCCGCGTAAACGGCAAAATCCCTGCTGATATCGTATTTCTCGGTGAGACGCCGTAAGGCCCGGTCCGAAACGCGCTGATATTCAGACGTTTTTCCGGAAAGCGCCGCACCGCAGAGCTTTTCAAGAGTCTTCTCGGGAATACTCGCGAAGGCGACGCTCACAAAAGGAGAGTCAAGCGCGCCGGCACGGCGCAGGAACTCAAAGAGCCGGCCGCTGTGGCAGAAGCCGCCATAGTTCAGGAAGATCTTGCGCAGCGCGTCAGGAAGTCTCATATCCTTTTATCCTATTGTCCATGATCTGAAAACCCCAAAGAGCCACGGTCCCCGCCGCTGCCCCGGGCACGCGGGAAAGCCGCAAATCGCCGATGTGGTAGCGGGAAATGAGCAGCCGCTGCCCCGGGCACGCGGGAAAGCCCGGACCGCCTCAGAGCCTCCGGGGGATTCTTATCCGTTCCATGGCCGCAACAGTAATTCCGCCAGATTTAGGGCTCTGCTCTGCGGCAGCAGGGCAGCTGCGCTTTCCATGTCTGATTACAGGATAGATGCCGGCGCAGCTGGGATCAAATGTCTGCTGCCATAAAGGCGAATAAGCTGACAATAAAATCTGCTTCTTCCTGCTGTCACGGCAATGCACCATAGTCTGCTACAGGACAGGCCGGATGCAGGGAGAGGCCTGTAGCACTGTTCCGAAGAAATATGATGGCTGATCCTGGGCTGTCTGCCAGATTATCTGCCAATTTTGGTAGATAAATTATGACATGAATAATAAAAATAGCGTAAAATCAGTTATCTGCGAGCTTATCTGCTGATTTATCTACCAGTTTATCTACCAATATTCTGGTAGATAAATTATGACATGCATTATAAAATAGTGTAAAATCAATCACCTGCAAATTTATCAGCTGATTTATCTACCAGTTTATCTACCAATATTCTGGTAGATAAATTATGACATATGCCATAAAAATGGCGTAAAATCAGTCTTCTGCAAGTTTATCAGCTGATTTATCTACCAATCCCGCGTTCCATGGCCATCATGGCACATTTCCGCGAGTGCCAGCTCCGCGTCCTCATTGCCGCTCTCCGCGGACTTACGGAAGAGCTCAAGCGCCTTCCCGCAATTCCTCTCCACCCCGCGCCCGTCACGGCAGAGGGCTCCGAGCCGGTACTGCGCCTCGTCATCCCCCTGATCGGCGGCCTTCCGGTACCATTCTGCGGCCTCTTTGAAGTTCCGTTCCGCGCCGCGCCCCTCCTCATGCATCATCCCGAGGGCGAGCTCCGCGTCACTCTGCCCCTGGGCCGCAGCCTTTCTGTACCAGGAGAGCGCCTGGGAAAGATCCAGGGGAGCTCCCTGCCCGGTCTCGTACATATGCCCGAGGCAGTACTCTGCCTCACGGTGCCCCTGCTCAGCGGCCCTCGTGTACCAGCGGAAGGCCTCAGCCGAGTTCTCCTTCACGCCTATCCCGGTCTCATAGAGGAAGCCCGCGCTGTACTCAGAGTCCGCGTCGTCCTGCCCGGCGGCCCTGAGGTACCACCTGAAGGACTCTCTGAAATCCGGCCTCACGCCCTCGCCACCGGTGAAGCAGAGGTACCCGAGGCACGCCTCTGCCTCCATGCTCCCCTGCTCAGCCGCGATTAGGTACCACCTCAGCGCCTCACGGTAATTCCGGGGAACTCCGTCACCCGATCGGTACATGCTGCCGGGCCTCTCCGCCGCACCGGCAGAGCCTGCTTCAGCATCACGTTTGAGCGCATCAGGTTCCGGAGAGGCTCCGGAGCTCCCGCTGTCACCTGTCATTTCCGCTCCGTTATCCGAAGACCTGATCCAAAAGTCCTTCAATCAAGCGTCTCAGGCTCCGCCCGGCCCGCGTGCCGCGCGTTCTCAGGCAAAGTCGTACTCCGAGGCCTTGAGGTACCAATCCATTGCCTGTGCGGTGTCCTCCTCAACTCCGCTGCCGTTCCCGTACATTAGTGAGATGAGCCTCTGTGCCGTGCGGCTCCCCTGCCTTGCTGCCATCGTGAGCCACTTCGCGGCCCCGGCGCTGTCCCCGGGTATCCCGTCCCCGTCCCGGTACATGATGCCGAGATCGAGCTGCGCCGCTGCGCTGCCGCCTTCGGCTGCCTTCCTGAGCCATTTCGCGGCCTCCGCCGGATCGCGCCCGGTCCCTGCTCCGATCCGGTACAAGGTGCCAAGGTACCGCTCCGCGTCAGTGTCGCCCTGCTCAGCCGCGCTCCTGAGCCACCTGAATGCCTCCGCGAAATCCCGCTCAATGCCCTGCCCGCCCAGGTACATGATGCCGAGATACCGCTGCGCGACGGGGTTTCCTGTCTCAGCGTCCTCCCGCAGCGCCTCTGCCCTCTCGGCCGCACCGGATTCAGCATCCTCTCCGGAGCCCCTACGGTGCATTTCCCGGAGCGCCAGCTCCGCGCCGGTTGTGCTGTCAGCCGATGCCATCAGGTAGAGCTTCTCCGCCATGACGGGATCCTTAGCGGTGCCAATGCCTTCAAGGTACATGTCGCCGAGGCGTTTCTGCGCATCGTGGTTGCCCTGCACCGCGGAATTCCTCAGCCACCTGAATGCCTCCGCATAATCCTTGTCCGTGCCGCGCCCCTCAAGGTACATGCTGCCGAGCGAAAGCTGCGCGCTGTCATCACCCTGCTCCGCGGCCTTCCGGTACCACACGAGCGCCTCCTTATAATCCTGTCCGGCGCCATCTCCCGAAAAGTACGTATCTCCAAGCCTTCTCTGGGCACGGGCGCTCCCGAGCTCCGCGGCCTTCCGGTACCATCTGAGGGCCTCCTTCTCATCCTTCTCCGTGAAGATCCCGAGGGAGCAGTAATTCCCGAGGTTCAGGGCGGCCCCGGCGTCACCGCCCTCCGCGGCCCTCCGGTACCTTTCTATGCGCTCCTCCCCGGCTGACTTGTCGCTTTCCCTGCTCCGGAGCAGCGCGTCAAGCCTTTCCTTCGCCTCACCGACGCCCTCAGCCGCGGCAAAGCGGTACCACTTCTCCGCCTCCCGGCTGTCCCTGTCAACGCCGCGCCCGTCACGGCAGAGATCGCCGAGACGGAGCTCGGCGCTGCCGTAGCCCTGCTCCGCGGCAAGGCGGTACCATTTCGCGGCCTCAACAAAGTCCTGCCCGACAGAGAGCCCGTGCTCGTACATGAAGCCGAGGTAACACTGCCCCATCTGCTCGCCCTTATCCGCGGACTTCCGGAAGAGCTCCAGCGCCACGTCAAAATTCTGCGCCGTGCCGTACCCGTTCAGGTACAGGAGGCCGAGGCAGGCCCTCGCGATCTCATTCCCCTGGTCCGAGGCCTTCCGGAAGAGCTCCAGCGCCTTCCCGTAATCCTGCTCCGTCCCGCGCCCTTCCATGTACATGAGGCCGAGGCTGTACTGTGCCCGTCTGTCACCCCTGCCCGCTGACCTCCGGTAAAGCTCCCTGGCCTTAGCGTAATCCTGCTCCGTTCCCCAGCCCTGCTCGTACATGCCTCCGAGGTTGTACTCGGAGTTGCTGTCGCCCTGCTCTGCCCCGAGGCTGAACCATTTCAGGGCCTCCGCGTAGTCCGCGGGGACATCCTCACCGTGGACATACAGGTAGCCGAGCATGGCCTCCGCGTCAGCAAAGCCGCGTCCGGCAGCCTTCCGGAACCATTTGAGCGCCTCGCTGATATCCTTTTGAACTCCAAGTCCGAGCCTGTACATCTGCCCGATGCAGAACTCAGCCATGGCATTCCCCTGCTCCGCGGCAAGGCGGCACCATCTCTGCGCCTCCTTATAATCCCTCCTGCCGCCCGTTCCATGGAGGTAAAGCTTGCCGAGCATGGCCTCTGCCTCGGCATTCCCCTGCTCTGCAGCCTTCCGGTACCAGGAGACCGCCTCCTCCGCGTCCTTCGCTGTCCCGCGGCCGGTGAGGCACATGATGCCCATGGTCCTCTCTGCGTCGGCATTGCCCTGAGAAGCGGATTTCCGGAGCCATTTCACCGCCTCCGCGTCATCCTGCTCTGTGCCTCTCCCGCTGAGGTACCAGACGCCGGCGAGAAACTGGGCCTTCGCGTCCCCCTTTCCCGCGGCCTCAAGGTAGAGCCTCAGTGCCTCTTTCTCGTCCTTGCCGACTCCGGTGCCGGAGGCGTACAGGCTACCGAGCTCGGTGAGCGCCCCGGCATCACCCTGCTCCGCAGCCTTCCGGTACCATTTAACCGCCTCATCAGGATCCTTCTCCGTCCCGAGGCCGTTCAGGAACATGACGCCAAGGTGGAGCTCTGCCCTTGGGTTCCCCTGCTCCGCAGCCTTCCGGAACCAGGAGAGCGCCTCAGCATAATCACGCCTGCCGTCATCCCGGGTGCAGAGGAGCGTTCCGAGGCTGTCCTCAGCAGCGGCGTCCCCCAGCTCCGCGGCCTTCCTGAGCCACATCTCCGCCCCTTCGCAATCCCGCTCCCCGCCGTGCGCGCCCGAATACATGAGAAAGCCCAGGGCATTCATCGCCCTCACGCTCCCCTTCTCCGCCGCCATGCGCAGCCATCTGCGCTCCTCCGCGAAATCCTGCGCCGTGCCGGCGCCCTGTCCGCACATCGCGCCGGTGAACCACATGGCGTCAGTGTTCCCGCGCTCCGCTGCCTTCCTGAAATGCCGGAAGGCCTCGGCCGCATTCTGCGTTACGCCGACCCCGCAGAAGTACATCTCGGCAAGGCAGCACTCCGCGTCATCATCGCCCTCCGCGGCGCTTTTCCGGTAGCACTCCGCCGCCATCCGGAAATCCTGCGCCGCGCCATCGCCGTAAAAATACCTGTCGCCCTCCTCGAGGAAATGCCCGCGGGAAGGTGATGCGCCCTGAGCCTTTCCGGGGGCCCTGCCGTGCCATCTCACATCAAGGAGGGAGCTGAGGGGCTTTCCTTTCTGAAAGCTCCCGAAGGCGGGGAGAGGGGACGTTGCCATATCCCGGAAAAATGCCGGGCCATTAAGGATTTTTCCCGCATGCCCCGGCATCCCGTCCGGCATAGTGCGGATCCAGACGTCACTGAGATCCGCCGCTGTCCTCTCCTCAGGCGCCTTTGCGGGCGCCTCAGCCTCCCTCTCTGTGACGCCGAGGGCAAAGAGGACCGAGTCAATGAGGAACTGCGCAGCCCCGCGGCTGATGCCGCACTTTTCCGAAAGCGTCCTCACCGCCTCAGGGGCTGCCGGGGCATACTGCCCTCTCCCATCCGGCGAGGAGAGTTCCGTGAGCCTCTTCCCGAGCCCCTCCGCGGCAAAGGCCCTGACCGCCTCCGGAAGGCCCGGGACATTCTCAAGGGCATCCTTTCCGGCAAGGAGCTCCGGAAGGCGCTCCTCCCCGATGACGGCTGTGCCGTTCTCACTTATGATCTGCCTCAGGGCCTCGCCGAGCTTCATGCAGGACTCCTCTCTCAAATGTCAGGAAAAACGCGCAAATGCAATGAACTGGAGAATTATGCGCCGCCGCGGGATCCGCGGGCGTGACGCATTCCATGGAAAAGGTGAAAAAATGAGAAATGGGCAGGCAGCAGTCCTCAGCTGCCGTCATCGCCGAGGTTCCTGAGCTCCAGGATGGCATCAAGGTTCCCGAGCTCGGCTGCCGTGCGGTACCACTTAAGGGCCTCCGCCCTGTCGCGCTCCACCCCGAAGCCGTTCAGGCAAAGCCTCGCGAGCCCCGTCATCGAGTAAGCCACGCCCTTGTCCGCCGCCATCCGGTACCACCTGGCGGCCTCATGGTAATCCTGCTGTACGCCGTCCCCGAAATCGTACATCCTGCCGAGCGCATCTGCGGCCTCCGCAATGCCTTTCTCCGCGGCCTTCCGGTACCACTCCGCGGCCTCCGCGTCGTTCCTCCTCAGGCCCCTCCCGTTCCGGAGGAGGCAGCCGAGCTGATACTCCGCCGGAGGATAGCCCTGCTCCGCGGCCTTCCGGCACCACTCTGCGGCCAGTTTGTCATCCTGCGGGACTGAGAAGCCGCTGCCGTACATTGCGGCAAGGTTGAGCTGCGCCGCGGCAAAGCCCTGCTCAGCGGCCTTCCGGTACCACCTCTCCGCCTCCGCATAGTCCTGCCTGACGCCAGAGCCCTTCGCGCACATGACGCCGTAGCTGTTCTGCGCCGGGGCATAGCCGAGCTCAGCGGCCTTCCTGCTCCAGCGGGCCGCCTCAGCGTCATCCTTCTGGACGCCTTTCCCTCTCCTGTATATGCCGGCAAGACATTCCATGGCCCTCGGGTATCCGTGTCCCGCCGACCTCTTCAGCCACATTGCTGCCGCGGCAGGATCCTGCGCAACGCCTTTCCCCTGGAGATAAAGAATGCCGATATACATCTCCGCCACGAAGTTCCCGCCTGACGCCGCCCTGCGGTACCACCTGAGAGCCTCCGCGATGTCGCAGCCAACGCCATCCCCGTTCTCGTACATGACGCCGAGCCTCACCGCCGCTGACGCAAGCCCCTCTGACGCGGCGTGGAGGAAGAGCCGCAGCGCCTCACCGGGGTCATGCAGGGCGCCGGTTCCGGTAAGGTAAAGGTGGCCGAGCCTCACCTCCGCCTCAGGGACTCCATGCTCCGCGGCCTTCCGGTACCACCTCTCCGCCTCCGCCAAATCCTTCCTGACTCCCTGTCCCCGCAGGAAGGCCGTGCCGATATTGAACTCGGCGCTCGCCGAGCCTCCCTCCGCGGCCTTCCGGTACCAGGAAAGCGCCTCGGCGTAGTCCTTCCCGACGGCCTCGCCTTTCTCGTAAGCCATTCCGATGAAATTCTGCGCCTGCGGGTTGCCCTGCTCCGCGGCTTTTCTGAACCATTCGAGAGCAAGCGCCTTGTCCATGGGGACACCCGTTCCTTCAAGGTACATGGCGCCGAGGCTGACCTGCGCGGGGGCATGTCCCTGAAGGGCCGCCTTCCGTAGATGCTCTGCGGCTTTCCCTGCGTCACGCCTCACTCCGGAACCCGCCTTGTGCATTATGCCGAGGTAATACTCCGCGTCGGCATCTCCCTGCCGTGCGGCCTTTCTGAACCACTCGGCGGCCTTCCTGCTGCTCTGCCTGATGCCGTCGCCGTAAAGGTACATCTCACCAAGCTCAAGGCACTCAACGGCATTCTCGCTGCCGGTCGGCCGCACGGTGCGCCGCGGCGATGACGTGAACAGGGGATTCCTCCGGCCGCGCTCCATGGCGGAAAGCGAGTCGGCGGCAGACCTCAGCGCCTCAGCAGAGAAGTCAGGGAGATCAGGAAGAGTGAGGAGAAAGGGGGCCTTAGGCATGACGCTCATTCCGGCATACTCAGCTGCCACGGCTGATGAGCATTGCGGGGAGTTGCCGCATTCGGGCCTATCGGGCGCACTGTCAGAAAGCCCCAGGGCAGAGAGAATGCTCCGGATCACAAAGGATGCGTTCTCACTCATGATGCCTCTTTCAATAAGGGCCTTCTCCGCCTTCGCGGCACAGAGGGCAGAGCCTGAGCCGTCCCAGGATGATGAGAGGTCTGAGAGCTCCTTCCCGAGCCCCAGGGCAGCAAAGGCACGGATCGCGCCTGCGGCTCCCGGAGCGACGTCAGTGCCTTTCTCTGCGATGAGCCCGGGAAGGCGCCCATCGCCGATGGAGCTCACGCCGTATTCCGCGATAATCTGCCGCAGCGATTCACAGAGATTCATGTCTGCATTTCCTCTCAGCTTAAAAGGCCCGGACGGGCAGTAAATTATAGATTATGAGCAGCAGGGTTTGCATCCGGTGTGATGCATTTCAAAGGACAGAAAATGCGATACGGGCGAAATGAATGTGCCATACAGGATTCCGTTTGAAAGCTCCGTGGCCTGTTCATGAGGCGCAGGCGGAAAACATGTTGGAACTGTAGGTTGATACAGCAGGACTTATGCAATGAAACGAATCACAGCATTACAATTCAACGTCGTTTTTGTGCACTCAAATTACAATTTTCGCTGTATTTTTGCATTTCTGTCGTTTTCGGCGTCGATGCGAACCGTCAAAACAAAACATCAGCTCCAGGCGGCTTGCAGAATCACGCTGTTCAATTCATAGCAGACTGCCGCTTAAAATCCGCGTATATGCTGTACAGACAGCTCCCGTGACTGTTCTCATACTGTTGATTTCAACCCGTCATGACCGGTTTTCTACAGCGATGGCACTCTGAAGATGCCACGGAAAGGCAGGCGAGCTAACTTACGGATTCGTGGACAAGGCAAAATGCATCAATGACACGTGATCGATTTTCTTAAAAGGCAACCGGCATTAGGCGGATTTTCCACCTGCAAAGCTCGGTCATACCTATTGAGTACGTTAAAGGTATGCATAAACGAATGCCCTGAAATATTCCGGCTCGGTACTGGCACCTTCACAAATGATTAAAAATGATGTATTCCTTTGCCGCAGTCCGGTTTTTCTGCGCAGTGTCCGATCCTGTTTGTGGTTAATTCCGGTCATGATTTTCCCTTTCTGTGAAGACCTCTGTGAGATCTCCAAGTATCGGGGTGGCTCCATAACGGCCCGAGAGGTAGTCACGCTCAAATGCCGCACCTGAACGGACTTTATATTCTGACAGGGAATAAAGTGATGATGCACTGTATATGTCTTTTTCAGTGAACCAGACCTGGTCGCGGCGGAATAATTTTGCTCCCAGCAGGGCTGTATCGTGCGTGGTGAAAATTAACTGGGCATGGTGCGGGTTGGTCTCGGCCGAGGAAAACAGCCCTACAATGCTGCTGGTCAGCAGCGGGTGCAGCTTTGAGTCAAACTCGTCTATTATCAGCCGGCCGCCGGTATCCAGTGTATGGATAATGGGGTATGCCAGTCCGAAATACTTTATTGTACCTTCAGACTCATTCTCGGTGAACGGGAAAATTATCTCCTTCGCGGCCTTTCCATCTGCATCATATTGTATGTGGGTGCTTACCAGATGATCGTCAATCTTTTTGATGCTGTCTATACCAAGATCGGCAAACCTGGAGAAGCTGACTATGCGCTGCCGCATCCGGCTGTCATCAAAATGCTGCATGGCATCATCCCACATCGGCTTTTCATCAGAGCATGACAGTATTGCTGTATCTGACATCCACTGCATGATTTTTACCGCAGTAGGATCATTCAGCCATGCCGCCAGGGAAAGGCACAGGGTATCGCTGCGGACATATTGTTTTCTGACTATGTCCTGCATTCGGTCATAGGAGCTGTGAACCCTTGTTCCGTTTTCATCGCGGAACAACAGCTCTATCTCCTTGGCGCGCTTGCGGATTGACTTGCAGTAAAGCCATTCCATCTTCACTGAGCTGTTCAATACCTCAAAGCCATAACGGTAGCGGTTTTCATTGCAGAGGAAGATAAGCTCAAATGACGATGGCTCTGCAATGCTCTCTGAATTCAGGCGGAAATTTTCAATACCGGCTGATCTGCCTGCCTTCGCGTTTCCAAAAGAATTGACCGTAAAATCCTTGAAGAAGCGAAAAGCCTTGATTATGTTGGATTTCCCAGAGGCATTTGCCCCGAAAACCGCTGCGCTGCAGAGCAACCCGATACCGGTATCGCCAACTGTTATTACCGGGTTATTCGCCACTTTCGGTTCTTTGAGTGATGTTGCCACCATGGACAGACATGCAGGTTCCTTGAAAGACAGAACGTTTCCGAAAGAAAACTGAATAATCATGATTTAACTCTATTTTATGTCAATTTTTTACAAAAATAGCAGTTTTCTTTGAATTTTACCAAAAATAATGCTGTTTTTATCAAAACAAAAGACGATGGTTAGCAGTTTTGCCGCATTCTGACAGGTCTGAATTTCCACGTATTCTGTACAGCGCAGCCGGAAAGCACTGGCCTGCCGCCTGCTTCAGCAATCCAGACCCACTGCAGTCTTATGGACTGGGAATCTGTGTTCAGGCCGGGCGATAATAGAGCCCTTTAATCTGAGTTTTTCAAAGCCATGTACTATAAACTGCTGTAAATTTTATAAAACATTGCTAATTCAACAAGTTATATAAATTAATCAATTTATAGAACTCTTTCAACCAAGTAAAATGTACTAAACATCAGTTTCACTTCAGACAGCCCGTAGGATTCAGTTGCTCAAACCAGAGCAGCTGCATGCCAGCGCAGGCTGCTGATGAAAATCCGGATGTTTTCGTATGAAACAGCGCCGGAACTATTCTTAGTCTTAATTGATTTCAGCTCGTCCTCGGACGACTTCTTACAGCGATGGCACTTTAAAGGATGCTTCGGGAAAATCAGAAGCGTCATTTCTAGTACATAACTGTAAAACTGAAATGTCTCTGTAAACTGCAAAGGCCGCCGTCAGGAACAGCGTCACTCTTCCTTAAAGAGCCCCGATGACTCTGATCTGAGCCTCGCTAGCTCCTTCTCGGCCTCTTCGCTCCCCTGCTCCGCGGCCCGGAAGAACCATTTCGCGGCCTCGTCGTGATCCTTCTCCACGCCATGCCCGTCCCGGTACATGAGCCCGAGGTTGAGCTGCCCCGAGGCGTTCCCGTGAAGTGCGGACTTCCGGAACCACTTCAGCGCCTCCTTATAGTCCCTGGTGACGCCGAGGCCGTCAGAGTAGATGCAGCCTAGGTTGTTCTCCGCCTCAGAGTCTCCCTGCTCAGCGGCTTTCCGGTACCACTTCCCGCACTCGGCGTAGTCCTGCGGCACGCCATGCCCGTTTCTGTACAGGAGTCCGAGGTTGCTCTGCGCGTTGGCGTTCCCCTGTTCGGCGGCCTCGCGGAACCATGACGCGGCCTCCTCATAGTCCTGGGAAAAGCCGTGCCCCTCAAGGTACATGTGGCCGAGGCTGCATTTCGCGGCGGCATTGCCCCGCACCGCGGCCCTGAAGTACCATTTGGCGGCCTCGCGCCAGTTCGCCTCAATGTCGCTGTCGCCACTGAGGTAGATGTCGCCGAGCCAGTTCTCCGACTCCGCGTCACCGTTCATCGCGGACTCCCAGAGCATCTTGGCAAACCCCCGGGGCCCCGGACCCCGGCCGCCGCGGCCGTACCCGCTGCTCTCCATGTACTCGAGGCTGGCCTTCGCAGCCCTGTTTCCCTGGACAGCTGCCATCCGGTACCACCTGATCGCCTGATCGGGGTCATAGCACACCCCGAGCCCGTAGAAGCAGAGGTCGCCGAGGCTGTTCTGCGCCGCGTCATTCCCCCGGCAGGCCGCCTTCATGTACCAGGTCGCGGCTACTGCGCACTTCCTCGGAACTCCCTGTCCCTTCCGGTACATGTCGCCGATATTGTTTGAGGCCATGGCGTTCCCCTTCTCGGCCGCCTTCCGGTACCACCCGAGCGCCTCCTCATAGTCCCGGGGCACGCCGTGCCCGGTCCGGTACATGTCGCCGAGATTGTTCTCCGCGGTGTCATCGCCTTTGTCCGCGGATTCCCTGAGAAGCCTCAGGGCAAGCTCATCGTCATGCCCGACGATCATGCCGATGGAGTGCATGTAGCCGAGCATGGACTTCGCCACTGTATCGCCCTTAGCGGCCGCGTCCCGGATAAGCCTTACCCCCTCCTCCTCATCGCGCAGAGACTCATCGCCGAAGAGGTACGTGAAGCCCAGGCGGTACTCGGCGCCGGGATGCCCCTGATCCGCCGACTGCCGGCAGAGCCTCAGGGACTCGGCGGGATCCTTCGGCACGCCGCATCCCTCGCGGAATAGTATGGAAAGGAGGAACTGCGCGTCGGCATGCCCCTGATCCGCGGCCTTCCGGTACCATTTTGCGGCCTCCGCGTAATCCCTCACCACGCCGCGCCCGCCCGAGTACAGGTTGCCGAGGTTGCACTGCGCCTCGGCATTGCCCTGCTCCGCAGCCTTCCTGAACCAGACGGCCGCCTCCTCATAGTCCTGCTCCGTCCCGTCGCCGCTGCAGCAGAGGCAGCCGAGGTTGTTCTCAGCGAGGAGACTGCCCTGCTCAGCGGCCATCCGGTACCACTTCACGGCCTCGGCGGCATCGCACTCCACGCCGCGGCCCCTGTGGCACATCAGGCCGAGGGATGACGCGGCGTCGGCATTGCCCTGCTCAGCCGCCTTCCGGTACCATCCGGCCGCCTCCCGGTAATCCTGCCTGACGCCCCGCCCGTAGTAGTACAGGTCGCCGAGGTAGTTCTCCGCGTCGGCGTCGCCCTCAGCCGCGGCCTTCCTGAACCATTTCGCGGCCTCGGTGAGGTTCTGCTCCCGGCCCTCACCGAAATAGTACATCTCGCCCATCTCAAGGGAGCTCCCCGGCCCTGCGGCTGCGCCTTCAGGCTTGCTGCCGCCCTTCCAGCTCACGGTCATGATCCGGCCGGAGCGGGCAGTGAGGCTCCCGACTGATACCGGCCCGAAATCCAGATTAAGCAGGCTGCTGTCCATAAATCCTTTCCTCTCTTGATGCAGGATACTTTAGCAGAGGAATGCCCGGAAGAAAAACCAAGGGTTCAGGAAACGGCCCTTTACGGCCGCTCCGGCGCTCAAAGCTTTCCTTCCGCCCCGGAGCGCCTCAGCCCTTTCCGAGAAGTAGATCAAGCTCCTTCTGTGCATATTTATTGCCGTGCTCGACTGCCCTGCGGTAAAGCTCAATGGCCTTCTTCAGATCCTTCGTGACGCCCTTCCCGTCCCGGTACATGCCGGCCAGCCCGCTCTCCGCGGCCGCGTTTCCGAGATCCGCGCCCTTCCGGTACCACTCGAGAGCCTTCTTGAAATCCTGCCTGACGCCCTTCCCCTCCTCATAGAGGTACCCGAGGTTCTTCATCGACTGCGAGTCGCCATTCGCGGCGGCCTTCGTGTACCACCTGAATGCCTCAGCGTAGTCCTGTCTGACTCCCTTTCCGGTCTTGTAAAGATATCCGAGGTTGTACTCGGCAAGCGCACAGTCCTGCGCCGCGGCCTTGAGGTACCATTCAGCAGCCTTCGCGCAGTCAAGCTCCACGCCCTCGCCGAACTGATAGATGACGCCCATCCAGTTCTGCGCCTCGGCATACTCCTGCTCCGCGGACTCACGGAACCACCGGAGGGCCTCGAGGTCGTCCTTCTCCGTTCCGTTCCCGTTCTTGTACATCAGCGCGAGGTTGTACTGCGCCTGCGGCATCCCCTGCTCCGCGGCCGAGCGGAAGAGCCTCAGCGCCTCGGAGCTGTCCTGCCCGACTCCCTCGCCATTGAGGTACATGACGCCGAGGTCATACGCCGCGGCCGGCTCCCCCTTCTCAGCGGCCATGCGGTACCACTCCGCCGCCTCCCGGAGGTCCTCATCTCCGTCAGCCGCCTCATAGCAGAACCTCCCGATATGGAGCAGCGCACCGGACTCGCCCTGCTCAGCGGCCGCCTTGAAGAGCCCGAGCGCCATGCCGGGATCCCTCTCCACGCCTTCCCCGTTCATGTACATGCAGCCGAGCGTGTCCTCTGCCTCGGGATTCCCGTGATCTGCCGCCTTCAGGTACCACTCCGCTGCCTCAGATGGATCCTCCGCGACGCCAAGCCCGTGCCTGAAGAGGTCTCCGACCATGAGCTCTGCCTCGGCGTTCCCGCGGTCAGCCGCCTGCCTGAGCCACTTCATTGCCTCGCGGCAATCCTCTTCCCCGCCTTTCGAGAGGCAGATCCTGCCGAGGACGCTGCAGGCAGCCTCGCTGCCCTTCCCTGCGGCATCGCGGCAGAGGCGCTCCGCCTCATCCCGGTCCTCCTCCACCCCGAGCCCGCAGAAATACAGCCAGCCGAGGCCTGCCTCCCCTCCGGCATTGCCCTGCTCCGCGGATTTCCGGTACCACTTCGCGGCCTCCCGGCAATCCTCTGCAACTCCCTGCCCGTAGAAGTACATGCCGGCGAGATTGTTCTGCGCCTCCGGCATCCCCTGCTCCGCGGACTTCCGGTACCACTTCACCGCCTCCTCATAATCCTGCTCCACGCCGGTGCCGTCCCGGTACATATCGCCGAGGTTGAGCTCCGCGGGCGCAAGCCCCTGCTCCGCTGCCCTCCGGTACCACTCTGCGGCCTTCGCGTCGTCCTTCTCCGTGCCGAGGCCGTTGATGAAGAGGAACGCGACGTTGTTCTGTGCCTCAGCGTGTCCGTGCTCAGCCGCCTTCAGGTACCATCTGAAGGCCTCCTCATTATTCTTTTCCGTGCCGAGCCCGAAGAGGTGCATGTCGCCGAGCTGCGCCTCTGCGTACATATTGCCCTGCAGAGCCGACTTCCGGAACCAGCCGATAGCCTCGCCGTAATCCTGCTCAACGCCGCGCCCGTAGCGGAAGGCCTCGCCCATAAAGCGCTGCGCCTCAGCGTCGCCCTCTGCTGCTGCCTTCCGGCACTTTTCCAGGAGCTCTGCGTCACTCCAGGAGTGCTCAAACAGGACAGGCTGCTGCTGCGATCCGCCCGGAAGCCTGACTGGCGCGCCGCTCACATCAGTGTCCGCTCTATGCGAAGGAGCCGCACCCGACGGGCTTCCGGCCCTGCGGACGGCCTCTGCCGCGCTCGCGGCAAAACGCCGCGCTGCCCCGGCATCCGCGCCGTGGTTCGCCGACATCGCCTCGGCTATTCCGTCCCAAACGGCCGGCAGGGCGCCCTTTGCCCTTTCGGTGAGCCTCAGGAGCTCCTTCCCGTACCAGCCCGCCGAAAAGGCCTCCGCAGCCTTCCTCATCTCCGGATCATCAAGCGCCCCGAGATCCGAAAGGAGGCCGGCAAGGCGCCCCTCGCCTATGACCGGCGCACCGTATTTTCTGACAAGCTCTCCGAGTGCCTCGTCAAGGTTCATTTCAGTCTCTCCTTTCTCAGATGCCTTTCTCAAGGAGCTCAAGCTCCTTCGCCGCGTTCCTGTTCCCGTGCGCCGCGGCCTTCCGGTACCAGTCAGCCGCCTTCTTCAGATCCTTCCGGACTCCCTTCCCGTCCCGGTACATGCCGGCAAGCCCGTTCTCCGCGGCCGCGTTGCCAAGGGATGCTCCCTTCCGGTACCACCTGAGAGCCTTCCTGAAGTCCTGCGCGACGCCCTTCCCCTCCTCATAGAGCCAGCCGAGGTTCTTCATCGACTGCGAGTCGCCCTGCGCCGCGGCCTTCTCATACCACTTGAAGGCCTCGGCGTAGTCCTGCGCGACGCCCTTTCCGGTCTTGTAGAGGTATCCGAGGTTGTACTCCGCGAGCACGTTCCCCTGCGCGGCGGCCTTCAGGTACCACTTTGCGGCCTTTGCGCAGTTGAGCTCCACCCCCTCGCCGAACTGGTAAATGACGCCCATCCAGTTCTGCGCCTCGTCATAGCCCTGCTCGGCCGCTGCCAGGAACCATTTCGCGGACTCTTTGTAGTCCTTCTCCACGCCGCGCGCGTCCCGGTACATATTGGCGAGGTTGTACTGCGCCTCCATGACGCCCTCCTCCGCGGCAGCCCTGAACCATTTCGCGGCCTCGGCATAGTCATGCTCTGTCCAGCCTTCATCGTTGTACATGACGCCGAGGCTGTACATTGCCTCAGCATTATCCTGATCCGCGGCCTTGCGGTACCATTTCACGGCCTTCGCAAAACTCACGCTGACGCCGTCTCCGTCCTCATACATCCTGCCGAGGTTGATCTCCGCTGCCGCGCATCCCTGCTCCGCGGCCTTCATGTACCATCTGAAGGCCTCTCCCGGATCCCGTCTGACACCGTTTCCCTCACTGTACATATTGCCAAGGTTGTTCTGCGCGTCTGCGTTCCCGAGATCAGCGGCCTTCCGGTACCATTTCACGGCCTCGGCGCTGTCCGCCTCAACCCCGGCTCCCTCAGCGTACATCCTGCCTATGTTGTACACTGCTGTCGGCTCGCCATGAGACGCAGCCTTCATGAACCAGTCAAAGGCCTTTTTATAATCAGGCCTGACTCCAAGCCCGCGGATGTACAGGAAGCCGAGGTTGTTCTCCGCGTCGGTATTGCCCTGTTCCGCGGCCTTCTGGAACCATTTCTCGGCCTCACCGTAATCCTGCGTGACTCCGATGCCCTTTGAGCAGAGATCTCCGAGCTCCGCCTGTGCGCGCGCATCACCCTGATCCGCGGATTTCAGGAGCCATCTGACCGCCTCTCTGCAGTCCTGCCTGACGCCGTGCCCGTAGCGGTATGCGAGGCCGAGCCAGAACTGTGCGTCTGAGTCTCCTCCCTCTGCGGCCCTGCGGCAGCTTTCGATCGTCTCAGTATCATCCCAGGAGTGCTGCCAGAGAGCATGTCGCTCAACGGAGCCTCTGAGTATCCTTTCTGCAGCGTCTTCTCCGGATGCCGGAGGCCCGGAGCGCAGCGCGTCAGGCGGCATGTCCCTGAGTCCCAGGGCATAGGTGAGGGAGTCTATTGCATAGTCAGTATCGCTTCTGCTGAAGCCGTGATCCCTGATAAGGATTTCCTTGATGCTTTCGGCCTGAACCATGATGTCAGTCCCGCTCTCTCCGGGCTGGAGGCTGCCAAATGCTTTCCCGCAGCCGTCAGCGGCGAAGGCCTCCATTACCTTCCGGATCCCGGCCGAGCCGAGCACCCCGAGGCCGGAGAGAAGGCCGGCAAGGCGCCTCTCCCGGATGACAGTGATGCCGTACTCTCCGATAACCTGCTGCAGTGCCTCATAAAGCTTCATTCCCATTCTCCTGCAGTTGAAATTCTACGGGCTTTTCAGCCGCTTTCTGATTTCCATGCTCCGCGGCCTTTCTGAACCGTTTTGCGGCCCGGGCGAAGTTCCGCTTCCTTTCCTGCCGGCATCAGATGTGATGGCGCATGGTGCCATGCTCCGCCCGGCCGCCTGAACCTCTGATCAGGCTTCACTCCCCAGCAGCTCAAGCTCCTTTTTGGCGTCCGTATCACCCTGCTCCGCGGCCCTTCCGAGCCATTTGCGGGTCTCGGAAATGCTCCGCTCCACGCCGAGCCCGTCCCTGTACATCAGTCCGATGCGCCTCTCAGCCTCCGCGTGCCCCTTCTCCGCGGCCTCAAGGAACCATCCGGCTGCCGCCTCATCGTCCTGCCCGAGGCCGAGCCCCTCCTGGTACATGCGGCCTATGCGGCACATGGCGGAGGCACTGCCCCCTCTCGCGGCCCTGAAGTACCATTTCGCGGCATCGCGGTAATCCTGCGCGTTGCAGCTGTCACCTTCAAAGTAAATGCTGCCAAGCCAGTACTGTGAATCGGCATCACCCTTCATCGCCTGGTCATAAAGCATCTTTGCAGCCCCCTGGGGCATCACCCTGCTGCCATTCCTGCCGTAACCGTGGCTCTCCATGTACTCAAGGCTCTCCTTCGCGGCCGTGCAGCCCTGCCTCGCCGCCATCCGGTACCACCTCATCGCCTGATCCGGATCGCCGATGATTCCGAGCCCGTAGAAAAGCATGTTGCCGAAGCTGTTCTGCGCCGCGGCGCATCCCTTTGCCGCAGCCCGTGAGTACCACATCACCGCCACAGCGAACTTCCGCTCAACGAAAAGCCCCCTGCGGTAGAGGTCTCCGACGCTGTTGCACGCCTCCCTGTCGCCCCCTGCCGCGGCCTCGATGTACCATCTCTCTGCCATGCCGTAATCACGGGGGACTCCCTGTCCCTTCCGGTACATGTCGCCGAGGATTCTCTGGGCCGCGGGCTCCCCCTCATCGGCCGCTTTCCGGAGCCATTCGGCGGCAAGGCTGTCATTGCGGGCCGTGCCGGTGCCGTTCAGATACATGCTGCCGAGCAGCATCTCGGCCCTCACGTCCCCCTTCCCTGCCGCATCGCTGATCCGGCTGAAAGCCTCTGATTCATCCTTCGTGACGCCGTTCCCGGAAAGGTAGAGCTCGCCCAGGCTGCGCCCGGCCCCGGCATGCCCCTGATCCGCGGCCTTCCGGAGCAGCTCAAGAGCCCCGTCCCTGTCTTCCGGCACTCCCTTTCCGTCAAAAAGGAGACGTGCGAGGCGGAACTCCGCTTCCGCGTACCCCCGCTCAGCCGCCTTCCGGTACCACCCGGCGGCCTCGCCGAAATCCTGACTGACACCCATGCCGTTCTCGCAGAGTGTGCCGAGGTTGCACTCCGAGGACGGGATGCCCTGCTCAGCCGCCTTCCTGAACCATTTCGCAGCCTCGGCGTAGTCAGTCCCGGGCTCTTCCCAGCCGCAGTACAGGCAGGCAAGATTATTCTGGGCCGTGCCGTCTCCCTGCTCAGCCGCCTTCAGATACCATTTAGCGGCCTCGCCGGTGTCCCTTTCGGTGCCGCGTCCGTTCTGGTACATGAGGCCGAGGTATGACGCCGCTCCGGCATCCCCCTGCCCGGCGGCCTGCAGGCACCATTTCAGGGCCTCTTTAAAATCCTGCCTGACGCCCCTCCCGAGGTAGTACATTTCACCGAGGTATCCCGCTGCTTCCGGATCTCCCTCCTCCGCAGCCTTCCTGAACCATTTCGCCGCCTCGGCGAGGTTCTGCTCCGCGCCCTGTCCGAAATAGTACATCTCGCCCATGTCGAGCGCGTGAGCGGGATCCGCGCCGCGGCGCTCCGGCCTGCGGCTGCCGCGCCAGCTGACGGTAAAGAGGGAGCCGGAAGGAAGGCCGGAAAAAATGTCGTTCTGCATGTCTTTGTCCTCAGTTAAAAACGGGCATTCTGTAATGGACAACGATATCTTTGTTCACCCGGAACACGCGGCGGGGAAAAGCGCGTGCTGACCAGGCCGTCCCAGAAAGCTCCTCTGACTTTAGCCCGTTCCGGAGCGGAAATACAGCAGAATTGCGCTGTTGTGACAGCCTGTGCCGTATTATGGATTATTTAATGCCGTGGCATATGTCCCGGAGTGAGTCCGGGAAAGAGGAAAGGCGCGCAGCTCACTGCTCCCAGGAGAGACCGGCAGACTCGCTCCCAGCGTTTCTGCTGCCATGCTCCGTGGCCTTCCGGTACAGCTCAGCTGCCTTTTTCAGATCCTTCGCGGTGCCCTTCCCGTCCCGGTACATGCCGGCAAGCCCGCTCTCAGCATCCGCGTTCCCGAGGGAGGCGGCCTTCCGGTACCATCTGAGGGCCTTTTTGAAGTCCTGCGCGACGCCCTTCCCCTCCTCATAGAGCCAGCCGAGGTTCTTCATCGACTGCACTTCGCCCTGCGCCGCGGCCTTCTCAAACCACCTGAGCGCCTCCTCATAGTCCTGCCTCACGCCTTTTCCTTTCATATAGAGGCAGCCGAGCCTGTATCCGGCTGTCACGTTCCCCTGCTCCGCGGCCTTCAGGTACCACTCCGCAGCCTTTGCGCAGTCCTCAGGGACACCCTCTCCGGACTCGCAGGCTGAGCCCATCATGAACTGCGCCCCGGCATGCCCCTGCTCCGCTGCTGCCTGAAACCATCTCGCGGACTCCCAGTCGTTCCTCTCCACGCCACGCGCGTCCCGGTACATCTCTGCAAGGCTGTACTGCGCCTCCCTGAAGCCCTCCTCCGCTGCCCACCTGAAGCACCATTCAGCCCTGGAATAGTCATGCCCCTCCCAGTCCTCATCGCTCCAGAC
This sequence comes from Gammaproteobacteria bacterium UBA2810, assembly GCA_002351705.1. Taxonomy (GTDB): domain Bacteria; phylum Pseudomonadota; class Gammaproteobacteria; order Enterobacterales; family Succinivibrionaceae; genus UBA2810. The sequence goes on from DEHC01000033.1 coordinate 32,363, forward strand.
AAGGCCAAGCCTGTACATCGCCTCCGCATCCTCATGCCAGGCAGCCCTCCGGAACCATTCCATGGCCTTCCTGCAGTCCCGCCACACGCCGGCGCCCTCAAAGTACATGCATCCTAGGTTGTACTCCGCGTCTGCATAGTCCTGCTCCGCGGCCCGGAGGTAATGCCTGAGCGCCTCCTTCCGGTCCTGCCTGACGCCTTTCCCCGCGCCGTACATACTGCCGAGCTCAGTCTCCGCTGCGGCGCTCCCGAGCTCTGCGGCCCTCCTGAGCCATCTGACCGCCATGTCACGATCGCAGCTTACTCCTATGCCCTGCCAGTACATGAGTCCGGCATTGAACGCGGAGTCCGGCTCTCCCTGCTCCGCAGCCTTCAGGAAGAACTCAAAGGCCTTTTTGAGGTCAGTTCCGCCTGCGCATGTGCCGCGGGCATACATGAGCGCGAGGCCGTGCTCTGCCCTGGCATTCCCCTTCTCTGCCGCGAGGCGGAGCCATTTCTCGGCCTGATCATCTGCCTTTCCCCTGTCCGGCCCGCAGAGCATGAACTCCCCCAGATCCGCAGCGGCGCACACATCGCCCTGACCGGCCGACCGCCGGAGCCAGGTCCAGGCCTCCCTGTCATTCCGGCTCACGCCGATCCCGTCGCGGTACCTGACTCCGAGCCAGTACTGTGCGTCCGGATCGCCGTTCTCCGCGGCCTCACGGCACTCCTCTGCCGAGCGGGTTTTCTCCGGGGCGTGCTCCCAGGCTTGGCGCGCGGCGCCTGACACAGGAGAAAGGCTCTCGCCGTCCACGCTCTCAGGCTCGTCAGGCGGGATGTCCCTTTAGCCGAGGGCGAAGGTAACAGAGTCTGTGACATAGTCGGCATCGCTCCTCCTGAAGCCGTGCTTCCTGATGAACTCCCGCTTGACGCTGCCTGCACTGACGATAAAGTCAGCGCCGCACTCACCTGAGTCAGGCCCGAAGAGCTCGCTCCGGGGGCCGTCAGCGGAGAAGGCCTCAATCACCTTCCATATACGGGGAGCGACTGATATCACGGTACCGGAGAGCAGCTCATCGAGGCGCCTCTCCTTCAGGGCATCAGGACCGTATTTATCCAGAATCTGCCTCAGTGCCTCACAGAGCGTCATTGCTGTATCCTCCCGGCTGATGCCCCGAGAATTCTCATTTCATCAGCCCTGCGTGAGATGCCTCAGAATCTCACCGGCGCGCTCATCACCCTGCGCGGCGGCCTTGGCCATCCATTTGAGCCCCTCCATAAGATCCTGCTGTACGATTTTTCCGTTAATGTACATATTCCCAAGGGCGTACTGCGCCGTCACGCTCCCGTGCTCAGCGGCTTTCCTGATCCATTTCACCGCAGTACCGCGGTCCTTCTTCACGCCCTGCCCTTCGAGGTACATTCTGGCGATATTGACCTCTGCCTCTGCGCAGCCGTGCTCAGCTGACCTCATGAACCATCTGAGGGCCTCACCGTAATCCTGCGCTGTGGCGGTGCCTTCCGCGTACATGCTCGCCAGGCCGTTCTCCGCGAGCGGATCACCCTGTTCTGCTGATTTCAGGAACAGCCTGAAGGCCTTCCCGTCATCCTTCTCTGTTCCGTCGCCGTTGCTGTACATGACCGCCGCGTCGTTCTGTGCCGCTGCAATGCCCTGATCCGCGGCCTTCTGGTACCATTTCAGCGCCTCTCTGTGGTCCGGACTGACGCCAATTCCTGCATAATACATGGCGCCGAGGGCATAGCAGCCGTCCGCGCTTCCCTGATCCGCGGCCTTCCTGAACCATTTCACTGCCTTGGCATAGTCCTGCCTCACGCCGCGCCCCGCCTTGTACATCATCCCGAGGTTGAACATCGCCAGGGAATGCCCGCTGTCCGCAGCCTTCCTGAGGAGCCTCGTGGACTCCCTGTAGTCATGCCCCGGCCAGCTCTCCTCATTGAGTACGCCCGCGAGCATGAACTCGGTCTCGGGATCATCGCGCTGCTCAATCGCCAACCGGTACCACTTCGCCGCCTCATCGTAATTCTTCTTTACTGCAAAGTTCATCTCACCGAGGTTGCACTGCGCGTCAGGATCGCCGTTTTTAGCGGCCTTCGTGAACCAGCGCACAGCCGCCTGCCTGTTCTGCCGGACGCCCTGCCCGCTCCAGTACATCTCGCCGATGCAGTTCTGCGCGCTGGGATGGCCCTGGTCCGCGGCCTTCCTGAACCACTTCAGCGCCTCCGCGGAGTCCTGCCGTACTCCGCGACCGATCCGGTACATGTCGCCGAGCATGTTCTGCGCGTCCTTCTCTCCCTTTACCGCAGACTTCAGGAAGCATTCCGCCGCCGCGGCATAGTCCACGGGAAGCCCTCTTCCTTCAAAGTACATATGCCCGAGCGCGGTCCAGGCCGGGTAATAGGCCGCGTCCGCCGCCTTACGGTACCATCTGACCGCCTCATCGTCATCCTGTGGCACTGCTGTGCCTTCACCGTACATGAGCCCAAGCATGCACATGGCCTCGGGACAGTTCTTTTCCGCCGCTCTCCGGATAAGCTCTGCCGCCTCGCCTTCATTCCCCCGGGCCTCCCCGTTCAGATACATGAAGCCCAGTGAGCACTCCGCCTCGGCGTGGCCCTGCTCCGCGGCTTTCCGGAACCATTCCGCAGCCTTTCCCTGATCCTCCGGCACGCCGCGGCCTCCATGGTACATACAGCCCAGGATATAGGCCGCTTCGGCATGCCCCTGCTCCGCGGCCTTCAGATACCACTTAACAGCCTCAGCCTTGTTCCTTCTGACGCCCTGCCCGCTGCTGTATGCTATGCCGAGATCGGCACAGGCATTAGGCTCTCCCTGCTCCGCGGCCTTCCTGAGCCATTCCACACCCTCCGCGATGTTCTTTTTCATGCCAAGGCCCTGCACGCACATGACCCCGAGATTGGTCTGCGCGTGGGCATTTCCCTTCCCGGCAGCTTTCCGGTACCATTTCGCGGCCTCGGCGCAGTCCTGCCGCACGCCCCTGCCTCTGCTGTAGATTTCGCCAAGGTAGCACTCTGCCCAGTCATCCCCGAGCTCCGCCGCCTTCAGGAACCATTTCACGGCCTCGGCATAATCCTGCTCCGCACCGTCCCCGAAATAGTACTTCTCACCCGTCTCAAGGAAGCGCTCCGCGTCACCGCCGCTGCCGCCTTTTTTCCTGCCGCGCCACTCCACGGTAAAGACCGGGCTCTGAGGCACCTCAACCCCGGGTATTAAAGATCCTGCTCCTGAGGGCAGGCTGCCTGACTTGCTGTCTTTCATGGTGCTCCGTTCCTTCTTCTTCCTCTGAGGCCTGACGCATGTGGCGGCAGGACCAGTGCCCTGCCGCATAGTGCCGCGCCTCTCAATTCTGACGTCTTACCGGACATTATGCCCGTGAATGCGTGCAGTGAATGTGACCTGTCCCATATGCAGGAACAGTCAGCCGAGCACGGATGGCCTTACTGCAGGCACGCTCTGGTAGCAGGCAATTCATGGGGCCGGTTTCAGGTACAATCCGCAAAGACATATGCAGGAGGCTGCTCATGAGGGAAATAGCGCAGACCCAGTGTTCCAGGGATCTCATAGACTCAGCCTCTATCTACGTCGACAAGACAGAGCAGATTTTCAGTCTTATGGACAACAGACGGGCTTTCATCTCATGACCACGCAGTTCAGGGAAATAACTGATACTGACTCTTTGTTCGATTGACATTAGATTGCTTTAAGCTAGCATTTGTTATAACATTCTCTATAAAAAAGGGGAGATGCGTTGTTATGGCAAGAATAATATCCAAAACAGCAAATGTATATACGCGTGTTGATCCTGATACAAAGGAACAAGCTGAAACAATCCTGAACTATCTTGGAATTCCAATGTCCAATGCCATAGGCATGTTTTTAAGACAGGTAGTTATCCAGCGCGGCATGCCCTTTGAGATGAAACTGCCTTCCAAAAAGCCGGTTGCAATCGATGACATGACAAAAAAACAGATTGACGCAGAACTGCAGCTTGGCATGGACGATATTGCTGCAGGCAGGGTTATTTCAGCAGATGAAGTTGAGGCTGAGATACGGAGAATGTACGGCAAATGAAAATATCCTACTCTTTTAGAGCCAAGCAGGATCTGCAGGATATCTATGAATATATTGCGTATACGCTTCTTGTTCCTGAGACAGCAGCAAAGATGACAGACACCATTATGGCAAATGCCAAAACGCTTGGTGTTATGCCGGAACGAAATCCACTGTACAAAGAGGAGCCATGGCATAGCCAAGGCGTTCACTTTATGCCTGTCAAAAACCATATAATTTTCTATACCATAGATTCAAAGATCGATACTGTCTACATTTCTCGTATCATATATTGCCACAGAGACATTAAAAATCAACTTGGCGAAATATCTGAATACTGAATAAAAGTATCCAGAGACTATAAAACCCGGCTAGCAGTCCTCTTTTTAGGCTGCAGATTTTTGCGTAGTCTTCCACGGTGGCGTTTTGATCCTGGCTTCTTGGCCGATCTCCCACGTATTTTAGGCTCTGGTTTTGGAATTCGTTCTGAAAGAGTTCCCTCTAATCAATTTCGTACTCTGCCCATTGTTATATGAGGCAATATCCAACAACAGAAAGTTACTAACAAAGTGCCCGACTTCCGAATATGGATAAAAACCTAGTCCATGACCGGGAAGAGACTTAGAGATCTCGTCCTTCTGAAGCTCAGGTTTAAGATCGCATGCCGTCGCGTAAGGCGTCCGTGCCGAACTCCGCCGCCTTCAGGAACCATTTCACGGCCTCAGCATAATCCTGCTCCGCACCGTCCCCGAAATAGTACTTCTCACCCGTCTCAAGGAAGCGCTCCGGCCGCTTTTTTCCTGCCGCGCCACTCCACGGTAAAGACCGGGCTCTGAGGCACCTCAACCCCGGGTATTAAAGATCCTGCTCCTGAGGGCAGGCTGCCTGACTTGCTGTCTTTCATGGTGCTCCGTTACTTTTGATTCCTTTGAGTCATGACGAATATGCTGTGGCGGCTCTGTGCCGGATGCCGGCAGAATCACGCGCTACTGGGATTATGCCCGGAACCGGTAAAATCTGCCGCTCACCGGACATTATGCACATGAAGGCGCGCTGTAAGTGAGACCTGTCTCATAGCGATGCATATTTTTTGAGAAGGAACCGTTACAACAAAACGGATAAATTTACAGATTTCAAATATTGTTAATAATAAATATCGACTTTATAGTCTTTACAATATATATTATAAATTAATGCCATTTAAAATGAGGAGGCAAAATTATGGCAACAAAAGCTTTGAATATGAAATGGGATGCGTCCGAACTTGAAGAGATTAAGGAAGTGGCAAAAGTTTTTCATATGACGATTACTGAGTTTTTCAAAGAGGCAGCAAAAGACAAACTTTCAGAGATGAAAAACGATCCGTTCTACAGACTGACTCATAATGTTGAGGACGCCTCTGAAGAAGAGACAAAGGAACTTCTTAACAAAATTAGCGAGCTTTCGGATGATGATCTTACTATCACCTCAAGCAAAACTATAACCGTCTGAACGGTGAGATATGTTTTCGTTTGAAATCAAGTATGCGAAAGCTGCGGATAAATTTCTAAGGCAGCATGAAGATATACGTAAAATTTATGAGCAGGATATAACAAAGCTCATGCTGAATGATCACCCAGAGTCAGTAGATTTAAAAAGGCTGAAAGGCAAACATGCCGCTTATTACCGTATACGAATAGGTGATTTCCGGGTGATTTACACAGTCATGAATGGAAAGATAATCGTTGTTTATACTGTATTTGCAGGATCACGGGGAGATATTTATAAAAAAATTGGCGGTCTTAAGTAGTAAGACAGCCAGTCAGGTTGACGCGCAGATGAATATGCTGTCAATTCCAGAAAATCAAAGACTTATATGACTACTCTCTTAGGGAAGAGTTTCCTTTCACATACTCAGGTTTTGTTCAGTTCCCTACGCCTGTTAACGGAGTTCATGCCATGCAGCTTTTTTCGGTAAAGACCGGACACGCTGAATCCTCAAACCAGGGAAATAAAGTGAAAATTGCGCAGACCCAGTGTTTCAGGGATCTCATAGACTCAGGCTCTGTCTACGTTGACAAGACGGAGCAGATTTTCAGACTTCTGAGGAGCAGGAGGACTTTCATCGCGAGGCCACGCCGTTTCGGCAAGACCCTGATGCTTGACACCATAGAGACGCTGTTCGAATACGGAGTCGATCCCTATTTCAGGGATACCTGGATCCATGACAGATGGACTGAGCAGACCTGTCCGGTCCTGAGGCTTGATTTCCTGAAATTCGGAGTCTCGGACTATGACGGTTTTGCCGCACGTTTCATCGGGGAGATCAGGTCTTTTGCGAAAAGGCTCGGCCTCTGAGGCTCCATTCCTGACAGATCTCCGGGAGCCTCGCTCTTCACTCTGTTTCACGAGCTGAAGAGGTCAGAGACAAGGATTGTAATCCTGATTGATGACTATGATGCGCCGCTCTCCGCGAACTCCGACAATCCAGAGCTCCACGACAGGTTCAGGAAAATGCTGCGGGATCTGCAGGGCATCATGAAAGGCGATCCATGCATCAGGTATCTTGTCATGGCCGGAACCTCCAGATGGAAGGACCCCTCACTTTTTTCAGACCTCACTGATTTCAAAGACATGACCTTCTACATGCCGGTTTCAGAAATTGCCGGCTTCACCAGGAATGAGATCAGAAAATACTACATTCACCACCTGAATCTGGCCGTTTCCCTTGAAAAAGGAATTAGGGAGGATGAGGTGACAGACTCTGATCGCGACGAGCTCCTCGACAGGCTCGGGGAGGAATACGGCGGCTACTGCTTTGACAGTTTCTATGAGAGAAAAGTGTTCTCCACCTGGTCAGTGAACAGCTTCTTCCGGGATGTCATGAAAAACCGGAAGGTGGTTTTCGGTGATTACCTGGGCTGCAGCGGGTCCGTCCCATCATTTCCCGATGGTTTCCCGGGGAGTCTTAGAAGAGGGTCAGATGGCTCTTTTCAGGACATCGATGTCCGCATGACTGATTTCTGGTATCGGCAATCCCTTCGCGAGACGAAGCCTGAGGTTCTCCTGTGCGACGCAGGGTACCTTACCGTTCATTCCCCGGTTCCCGATGGGGGTTCGGTAACGCTCGGAGTTCCGAACAGGGAGATGCAGCGGGTCCTTGAAAAAGCCCTGTCAGCGGCGGTCTCCCGGGATGCCGGGCAGCCTGCCGGAAAGCCGGCTGCCATCTGATGCATGACAAAAGAACAGCTTGACGAAGTTTCAATTCACGCACCCCTCGCGGGGCGCGACTAGCCTTCCCTGAAACCTATAATATCATTTCCGGCTGCAGCTGGGCATGGACGAGATTGCTGCAGGCCGGGTCATTTCAGCAGATGATGCAGAGGCCGAGATACGGAGAATGCAGGGACATTGATGATCCTCCGCTGTTCTGAAGGCATATCTCTCAACCATAACAGGTTTTCAATTCAACCCGAAACTTAGTCACTTTTTACACTGACTTTTGGAAAGATGCTATTATTCAGTCATAACCGAAAGTTACTCACAAAAGTGACTAAGTTTAGATTATGGAAACAGGCTGATGATTGCGCGGAACACTTACATAAATAAGATAATCAGCAAGCAGTGGAACGGACGTGTCAAAATCATTACCGGCATCAGGAGATGCGGAAAGAGCACGATTCTCTTTGAGCTGTTCAGGCAGCATTTGCTGTCAGAGGGGGTAAGTGAGGAAGACATCATCTCAATTGCCCTCGATCAGGACCGCTATGCGCAGCTGCGGGATCCGAAGGAGCTGGCCATTTATATCCGGAACAGGACTTCGGATGCAGGCAGGCGTTTTTACCTTATGATCGATGAAATACAGTACGCTATTTCATCCAGGGAGCTGCGCGGCACTGATGCCCCGGTCAGGATATACGGAGTGCTGAATGAATTCCTGTCGTATAAGAATGTGGATATCTACGTCACCGGCAGCAATTCAAAGCTGCTGTCAAAGGATATCAGCACGGAATTCAGAGGGAGAGGAGACGTTGTTAAGGTTTATCCGCTCTCCTTCAGGGAATTTGCTGACGGAACAGACATGGATAAAAGGGACGCGTACGATGAGTACATGATGTACGGCGGCATGCCTTACCTTGTACAGCTCCGTTCAGATGAGGAAAAGCTTCAGTATCTTGAGGATCTGTTTGAGGAAATCTATTTCAAGGATATAGAGGAACGCTATCAGATTAAGTATCCCGGAATCCTCCGTGAAATGACGAGCGCGCTGTGCTCTTCCGTCGGATCACTCACCAATGCGAGCAAAATTTCAAGAACAGTCAAAAGCACCAGAAATCTTAACGTTGACTGGGAGACAGTCAGCAGCTACCTCAGGTATCTTCAGGATGCCTTCCTTTTCTCCGAGGCTGTACGGTACGACATAAAAGGGAAGAGGTATTTTGAGTATCCTTCCAAATATTACTGCACGGATATCGGCCTGAGAAATGCGAGGCTAGGACTCAGGCAGATTGAACAGACTCATATAATGGAAAACCTGATTTACAATGAGCTCCTTGTCAGAGGATATTCCGTTGATGTCGGTGTTGTGGCAATCCGCGAGGCCGATGCCAGTAAAGCAGTGCACCAGAAAAACTGTGAAGTGGACTTTGTCGCAAGGAAAGGCAGCAAAATCTACTACCTCCAGTCTGCGCTGAGCATGGATGATCCGGATAAGGAAAGGACAGAGCTGAGATCACTCAGGGCAATAGATGATTCCTTCAGGAAGATAGTAGTTTCCAAATCATACGGGAAAAGCTGGACTGACGATAAAGGGATCCTGAGGATTGGCCTCATTGATTTCCTGCTTGATGAGAACAGTCTTGACCGCTGACCTGATCCGAAAACATGCGGTTCTGTCAGACATTCTGCGCCTCAGGCCCAGAATAAGCCAAGGCTGAGCAGCAGTGATGAATTCACAGCAAAATGAAAGAACCGAAGACATCAGAAATCAGGATTCGGACTAAGAAGCCGGAGTGAGGTTTCAAGTACAATGGAGCGAGAGACCAGGCTGTCGGAGGAAGAGCATGAGAAAAATAGCACTGACTCGGGATTTTAAGCTTCTGATAAAATCAGACCTTATCTACATCGACAAAACAGAGCAAATCTTCAACCTTCTCCAGACCGACAGGATTTTCATTTCAAGGCCGCGGCGTTTCGGGAAGTCCCTTATGCTCGATACAATAGGAACGCTGTTTGAGAGCGGTGTCGAGCCTTATTTCAGGAATACATGGATTTATGATAAATGGTCTGACATAAAATACCCTGTACTGCGGTTCGATTTTCTCAAATACACCGATGATTACAAGGAATTTGCAAATCTGTTCTGCAAGAATGTCCGGTTATTTGCAAGAAAACTGAACATCACAGACAGCATTACAGCAAATCCCAGTCCAGTTGAGGTTCTGTTTGATCTGCTGAAAGCTCTGAACGAACATGGCATCAGGATAGTCATTCTGATAGATGAGTATGATTCACAGCTTGCAGCGAGCATAAACGATCCTGAACTGTACGAAAATTTCAGAATTCAGCTCCGCAACCTATACGGGGTCATGAAGGACGATCCAAGCATCAGGTTTCTTGGCATCACAGGAGTAACAAGGCTGAAGGACGTCTCCATTTTCTCAGCAGGCTCTGACATAAAGGATTTAAGCTACTACAAACCGGTTTCGGCAATAGCCGGCTTTACCAGGGAAGAGATCAGAAAATACTACACCGACTACATAGACCTTGCTGTATCACTGGAGAAAGGCAAACCTCAGGAACAGGTGACAGAGTCAGAGCGCGATGAGCTTCTGGACAGGCTTTCCGAAGAATATGACGGATACTGCTTTGACAGTTTTTATGAGAACAAAGTGTTCTCCACGTGGTCAGTCATCAATTTCTTCAAGGAGACCGCCGAGACACGGATGATGGTTTTCCGCAATTACTGGTATGACAACGGCGGCATGCCTACAGTACTCGCAAAGTATCTTGAAACACATAGCATCAGGCTTGAGGACTATGCTGGGGATATTGATGTCGGTTTCAGTGATTTCTGGGACCCATCCTCCCTGCTTGACATGAGACAGGAAGTCCTGATGTGCCAGATCGGATACCTTACGGTGAAATCGCCTGTTCCTGACGGCAACCAGGTAACCATCGGGATTCCCAACAGGGAAGTACGGCGCTCGTTCGAAAAGATTCTGGTCCGCAGGATTTTTGTCAGAGCCGATTTTTCCAAAATAAGGAATGAAAGGCTGTTTTCTGAAGCCCGTCCCGCCGATATTGTTAAGAGGCTCAATGAGCTGTTCAACACTATAAGCTATGAGAATTACCAGCACATGGATGAGAAAACCATTCAGGGACTGCTTCATGCGTATTTCATCGGAGCAGATCAGCCGGTAAGGACGGAGGTCCAGAGCGCATCAGGCAGAAGCGACATTATCCTTGAATATGACAGCCGGCGGCTGGTACTTGAGCTCAAGTACGCCGGAAGTGAAGCTGACTGCGGCAGGAAGCTAAGTGAGGCGGTCGGGCAGATAAAGGACCGGAAATACGGAGACACACTGCCTCAAAAGCCTGTCCTGAAGCTTGCCCTGGTATTCAACGGAGACAGCAGTGTCAGGCAGTTTACCCATTATGAAGAAGTAAAGGATCAGGACTGACGGCTTTCCCCTGAAACCATCCCGTAAGTACCAGGGCACTGCGTTCGGAAAGGAGAGGCCTTTCATTGCCCCTCCTCCCGGCAGTGCTGAAAAATGTTCTGCAGGCTTGCAGGAGAATGCTCTTCTGAAGCAGCCAGCCTCCCGGAGCTCAGTTCAGGATTCCCGGTTCATCCTGCTGCTAGTGCGCCTTACCAGCTCCACTGCAGGCGGATATCCATGCTCCGCGGCCTTCATGAGCCATTTCACCCCTTCTTTGGCATCCTGCTGCATTCCGTCGCCCTGAACAAGGCTGAGCGCAAGGCGGAACTGAGCCACAGGATTTCCATGCTCCGCCGCTCTTTTCAGCCATTTCACAGCCTCAGCCGGATCAGGCTCCACGCCGATCCCGTCATGGTAAATGACGCTGAGCAGGCTTTCCGCATCGGCATTGTCCTGCTCCGCGGCCATGAGGCACCATTTCCTGCCCTCCGCAAAATCCTGCGGCACTCCGTTCCCGCGCATGTACATGTCGCCGATGCTGAACTGTGCGGGCGGATATCCATGCTCCGCGGCCTTCCGGAACCATTCGGCGGCCCCGGCATCATCCTGCTTCACTCCCTGCCCGGCGCTGTACATGTAGCCGAGCGCGTACTCAGCAGGCGGGAGTCCGCTGTCTGCCGAGAGCCTGTACCACCTGAGCGCCTCGCCGTAATCCTGAGCTACGCCGTCACCCCTCAGGTACATTCCGCCAAGGTTGTACCAGGCCAGCACAAAGCCCTGATCCGCGGCTTCCTTAAGCCACCTGAGCGCCTCACTGTAATCCTGGCTGACGCCGGAGCCCATGAGGTACATCTCCCCTAGGCCATAGCAGGCAGCGCCATGCCCCTGCTCTGCGGCCTTCCTGAGCCACTCCCCGGCAAGAGCGTCATCATGGCTGACTCCGCGTCCTTCCTGGTACATCATCGCCAGGCTGTACTGCGCGTCAGGAACACCCTGCTCCGCTGCCTTTCTGTACCATTCAGCAGCCTTCGCATAGTCATGCCCGGACCAGCTGTCATCATTGAAGGCAGTGCCCAGGTTGAGCGCGGCCTTCACATAGCCGTGATCAAAGGCCTTCATGAACAGCTTGACTGCCGCGTCTATGTCCCTGGGGACTCCCAGCCCTTCCATGTGCATATAGCCAAGGCTGTTCTCGGCCAGTGCGTAGCCGTCTGCCGCAGCGAGAGTGAAGAGCCTCAGCGCCTCGGCGTAATCCTGAGGCACGACCTCGCCGCCAAGGTAGAGCTCACCCATGTTATGCTCTGCGGGACCGTAGCCCTGCTCAGCCGATTTCCGGAACCACCTCACGGCCTCCTTCATGTCATAAGGGACGCCGAGCCCGAGGGAGTACATGTCGCCGAGGCTGTACTGCGCCTCATCGAAGCCCTGCTCAGCAGCCTTCCTGAACCACTCCACAGCCTTCTCATGATCCTCTGCGATGCCGCACCCGAAGCGGTACATCTCCCCGAGCGCGTTCTCGGCGGGCGCCCAGCCCTTCTCCGCGGCCTTCCTGAACCAGGAAACGGCCAGCGCGTCATCCTTCCCGACGCCGCTGCCGTCACGGTACATCTCCCCGAGGCAGTACTCCGCGTCAGTGCTGCCATGCTCCGCGGCCTTCCTGAACCACCTCACGGACTCCGCGTAATCAGCAGTGACGCCGTGCCCGGTGCGGTACCTGTGGCCCATGACAGCCTCAGCGGGGGCATAGCCCTTGCCTGCGGCCTTCAGGTACCACTTAACGGACTCCTCGTAATCCTGCTTCACCCCCAGTCCGAGGGCGTACATGCCGCCGACGCCAGCCTCTGCCTCTGGAAGCCCCTGCTCCGCCGCCTTCAGGTACCAGCCGAGCGCCGCCCTGTCATTCTTCTGCACGCCCTTTCCGGTGAAGTACAGGTATCCGAGGCTGCTCTCGGCGAGAGCGTCGCCGAGATCCGCGGCCTTCCTGAACCACTCCGCGGCATTTGCGTAATCCTCACTGACGCCAAGCCCTGCACTGTACATGCCGCCGAGGTAGCAGCAGGCCCTGGCGCTGCCCTGCTCAGCGGCCTTCCTGAACCACTCCGCGGCCTTCGCGAAATCCTGCGGGACGCCGTCGCCGCTGAAGAGCTTCTCGCCCCGGGCAAGGAACTCCCCGGCGTCCCCGCTCCCGGCGCCCTCCTGCCTGCCCTCCCACTTCACGGTAAAGACAGGGCTGCGCATCTCCTCAGAGCCCGGGAACAGGATGCCCGCAAAAGAGTGCGTTTCCTGAAAGTTGCTGTCATGCATGGTTTCTCTCCTCTCTCAAGTCTGTGCCTGAAAGGCCTTTTTTTCTGCTTCAGGAGGAGTATGCGCCGGACGCTGCGTCATTAACATGATGCAGATCAAAAACCGCCGCCTGAAAGCGCCTCAGAGGGCGGTATATGACATGGTGATATAAAATCAGGCCTCGTCGGCGACCTTCTCGAGCCTGGTGACTATGGCGAGGAACACGCGGCAGCGGTCATCATCGAACTGGATCCTGATCTGCACGCGCTTTCCCTCCCCGACGAAGCCGACCACCGTGCCCAGGCCGTATTTCGGGTGGCGGACACGGTTCCCGGGACGGAGGGCCGTGACCTTTTTGAGGTTCTCAAGGAATAGGTTGCTCTCGGTGTGGAGCGTCACCCCGGTCTTCGGCCTATCCTGGGGAATGAGGCCGCTTCCGGCGGATCTCGAGAGCACGCCGCCGCGCTCGGTGCGCATGATCATGAGGCAGGTGGGGTCAATCTCCCGGAGGAACTGGCTCGGCTCGCCGCTCTGCTGCATGCCGCCGTACAGGGAGCGCCTTGCGGCGCAGGAGAGATAGAGCTTCTTCCTCGCCCTTGTCATGGCGACATAGCAGAGGCGCCGCTCCTCCTCGAGCCCCGTCGGGCTTTCCGTTGATCTCTCGGAAGGGAAAATGCCGGCCTCGAACCCGGCGATGAACACCACCGGGAACTCGAGTCCCTTCGAGGAGTGCATGGTCATGAGCTGCACGGCGTCGCCGTCCTTCGCCTCGGTGCGCTCGCCGAAGTTGAGGAAGATCTGCTCGAGGTAGAACTCGAGCGCCCTCACGCCGCGCGGGGTGCCATTGAGCTCCTCGGTGCCGCCAGAGTCAGACGCGGCAGCGTCGAAGCTGAAGTCGCCGACCGAGTTCACGAGCTCCTCGAGGTTGTCGGTGCGCGCCTCGGAGAAGCCCTTCTTCTCCTTCTCGTCGGCCGCGCTGTAGTACTCCATGAGCCCGGAGCCCTCGACCACGTACTTGATGGCGTCAGGGAGGAGCTTCCCCTCTATGCCGCTTCTGAGGCTCTCTATCAGGCGGAGGAACGAGGCGAGGCCCTGGCCGGACCTTCCGGTGATGAGGCTGTTGTCAACGGCGAATCGCGCCGCCCCGGCAAGGGTGCCGTTCCGTTTCTCGGCGGCGCCCCTGATGGTCTCGATGGTCTTCGCCCCGATCCCGCGGGGAGGCACGTTCACGACGCGCGAGAACGCCTCGTCGTTCGAGGAGTCGGCGACAAGCGAGATGTAGGCAAGCGCGTCCTTCACCTCCTGGCGGTCATAGAAGCGGAGGCCCCCGTAGATGCGGTAGGGGATGCCCTTCTCCACCATGAGCTGCTCGATCTCGCGCGACTGCGCGTTGCCGCGGTAGAGTATGGCGAAGTCGCTGTAGCGCTCCGCCTCCCCGGAGTCTTTGAGATCCCTGATGTTGGAGACGATGAAGTCAGCCTCGCCGGTGCCGTCGGGGAGCTCGTAGAACCTGACCTTCTCACCCGCGCCCTCGGCGGTCCAGAGCTTCTTCGGCTCGCGCGCCCTGTTGTTCCTGATGACGCTGTTCGCAGCGGTGAGGATGTTTCCGGTCGAGCGGTAGTTCTGGTCAAGCGTCACGATCTTCACCGGACTGAAGGTCTTCGGGAAGTTCATGATGTTCCTGAAATCGGCGCCCCTCCAGCCGTAGATGGACTGGTCATCGTCGCCGACCGCGGTCACGTGGCACTCCGGCCCGGCGAGGAGCCTCACGAGGCGGAACTGCAGGGTGGAGGTGTCCTGGAACTCGTCGATGAGGATCTCGGAGAAGCGGCGCTGCATCATCTCCCTGGTCTCCGCGTCATCGCGGAGAACCTCATAGGTCCGGAGGAGCAGCTCGGTGTAGTCGCAGGCGCCGCTCCTCTTCAGTGCGTTCTCGTAGTCGCGGTAGATCTCAAGGAGGTTCGGGTAGTACTGCTTCTGCGTCTGCCAGGGCTCGAGCTTGACGTCGTCAGCCCTAAGGGCGCGGCCCTTGCAGCCCTCGATGAAGGAGAGGACCTCCCTCGGCGCGTACTCCCTGGAGTTCAGCTCCCGCTCCTTGAGGATCCGCTTAACCAGGCTCTTCTGGTCAGATCCGTCGTAGATGGGGAAAGTCTTCCTGAGCCCGGCGCGCTCCGCGTTCTCCCTGAGGAACCTCGCGCAGAGCGAGTGGAAGGTGCCGACCCACATGTAATGGGGCACCGGCTCGTCGAGCATCCTCGCGAGCCTCTCGCGGATCTCGCCCGCCGCCTTGTTAGTGAAGGTGACGGCCATGATCTCGCGCTTCATGACGTTCTCAACCGCGATGAGCCAGGCAATCCTGCTCACGAGCACGCGGGTCTTTCCGGAGCCGGCGCCGGCGTACACGAGAAGGTTCGTCCGGTCGGCGGTCACCGCATCCTTCTGCCGGTCATTGAGGGATTCGACAACGTTTTCAAGATCCATATGCGTCAGTGAGCTCCAGTACCTCATCAAGCGATGAGAGCGATATGTCGGGAAGAATGGTGCAGCGCGATGTGTCCCTGAAGCGGGGGAGGAAGGCGAACATCGCCGAGAGGCAGCCGGCGCTTACGGCGCCCCTCACATCGGTCCTCGGATCGTCCCCGACATGAAGGATGTCGGAGGTCCGGACGCCAAGGCGCCGCGCCGCCTCGTCAAACATCGCGCGGTCAGGCTTCGGGGGCACGTCACGCCCTGATCTCACGACCGTCCGGAAGATCCCGCCAAGCCCTATCTCCTCATAGTCGACGTTGCCGTTCGTGAGCGCGGCCGTCGGGATCCTTGCGGCTATTTTCCGCACGGCCTCTATGCTCTCCTCCGGCACACGGAATTCCGACCTCACCCGGACGAACCGGGCAAGCGCCTCGCGGGCGCCAGCTGCGGCATCATCTTCCGGAACGCCATGCAGGGTGAGGGCCTTTTTCACGATCTCAAGCCTCGCGAGGCTCACGTCTCGGCGGAGGAGCGGATCAAGCTCATAGAGCCACGATCTGATGTCCCCGTACTCCGCCCGTGAGAAGTTCCGGAGCACGCTGAAGCGCCCGGTGAGGTACTCCATGAAAAGCCTTTCGGCGCGCGCTATCACCGGGCGGTTGTCATAGAGAGTGTCGTCAAGATCGAGCGTTACCGCCCGGAACCTCCGGGGCAGACGGTGGAAAATCATGCGTCATCCCCCGGCTTCCTCTTCGCGTGGGGATGGGCGCTGTCATAGACGCGCATGAGGTAGGAGAGGTCGGTGTCGGTGTAAATCTGGGTCGTCGAGAGGTTCTCGTGCCCCAAAAGCTCCTGCACCGCCCTGATGTTCCCCGATGACTGCAGCAGGTGGGTCGCGAAGGAGTGGCGGAGCATATGGGGATGGACCGGATGGTCCATGCCCTGCCTCTCCGCGAGGAGCCTGAGGCGCTTCTCGATTTCCCTTGTGGAGATCCTCCGCCCGAGGCGGCTCACGAAGAGCGCGGTCTCCTCAGGGCACCCGCGCTCCGCGAGGATTTTCTCCCGGAGCGGAAGGTAGTCCTCAATCGCCTCGCGCGCGGTCTTCGTCACGGGCACGATTCGCTCCTTGTTCCCCTTTCCTATGACCCTCACGGAGAGCCCCCGGAGATCAATGTCGGAGAGGCTGAGGCCCGCGAGCTCCGAGAGGCGGAGCCCGGAGGAGTAGAAAAGCTCGAAGGCGGCGCGGTCGCGGAGATCCGCCGGGTTGAGATCCTCAGGATCGCCGTAGTCAAGGAGCGAGTTCATCTCGTCAGGGGTGAGCGTGTGGGGGATGCGCTTCGGGATCCGGGGGAGCCTTATCCCATCGGTGGGATCCGAGGCGATGAGCCCCTTCCCGACGGCAAAGGAGTAGAAGCTCCTGAGCGCCGAGACGCGGCTCCTCACCGTGGCGGCCGCGTGGCCGCTCCCGCTGGAGCCCAGCTTCAGGACGAGGAGCCTCGCGTCATCAGGCCTTACTGCGAGGAAAGAGGAAAGGCCCATCGAGCTGAAGAGCTCAGCCGCTATGGACAGGGACTCCCGGTAGTCAGCGACAGTAACGCCGCTCCTCCCGTTCCCCGCGCGCAGCTGCCTGAGGAAGGCGTCCGTCTCCTCCTGAAATCCGCTCATCGCACTATTCCTATCTCACCACGCTTATCGACGCGATGGCACGGCCCTCGGCATCGCGCCCCTGGTCGACGAGCTTCGCGAGCGCCGCGCCGATGAAGCCCGTGAGCCCCTCGAGGAGCTCGGTGCCCAGGGACATGTTGTAGTGGTCTGGATCGCCGTGGCCGAAGGCCGCGATGCCGTCCTTCCCATCAGGCCCGAGGAGCACCAGCGCGCGTGACCTTATCATCGGTGCGTACTCCCCGAAGAAGAGCTCCGACTCGGCCTCCGAGCGCACCGGCCCCAGGCTTATCCTGAGGCCGCTCATGGAGCTCTCCATGAGGCCCTCGAAGATGCTTCCGGTGACGAAGAAGCGGCGGTCCTCCTCGCTCCTGGGCGCCGAGCGCCCGCCGTTCACCACAATCGAGGAGCTCGGGATGAGAAGCTCGGTGCGGCAGGTCTCATTGATGATGGAGCTGAGCTCAGCGACGCTCCCCGCGGCGAACACGGATCGGCAGATCCTGAAGAAGATGTCCGCGATCTCCTGGTTGCCCTCCGCGATGTCGCGGGTGTCGGAGAGCGACTCCGAGAGATCGCTTATCTGCTTCCTCATCGCCTCCTGACGGAGGCGCGAGACCGAGACGGTGCCGTCATCGCTGTCGGCGTAGGGAAGATCGATCTCGGCCGCGTGCTCGGTGAGGAAGCCGGGGTTTCTGCGGAGGAACTCAAGCACCTCAGCGCCGGTCACCTCCTTCCTCACCATGACCGCGCGGAACTGCTTCCTTCTTGAATGCCTGGTCAAATGTTTATCTCCCCGTCATAGACGCTGGCCGCCGGCCCGGTCATCATCACAGGGTGGCCGCGGCCCTCCCAGGAGATATCAAGATCGCCGCCCGGCAGGTGGACTATGACGCGGCTGTCGAGAAGGCCCTGGTTGATGCCGTTCGCGACAGCGCCGCAGGCGCCGGTGCCGCAGGCAAGCGTCTCGCCGGCGCCGCGCTCGAAGACGCGGAGCCTGATCTCGCCGCGGCTCACGACCTGCATGAAGCCGACATTGACCTTCTCCGGGAAGCGCTCTGAGGACTGCAGCGCGCTGCCGATTTTCTCAACTGGTGCGGTGTCCACGCTGTCGACCTTGATGGTGCAGTGGGGGTTCCCCATCGAGACGCAGCCCACAAGGAGGTTCTCCCCGGCGGCGCTAAGCATGTACATCTTCTGCTCCTCGCGCGCCCTGAACGGGATCTTCGCGGGGCTGAACTCGGGAACGCCCATGTTGACCGTCACCTGCTCGTCATCGCGCACGGTGAGGATGATGGGGCCCGCCATGGTGCTCACATGCAGGACCTTCTTGTCCGTGAGCCTCTTCTGCCTCACGAATACGGCAAAGCACCTCGCGCCGTTGCCGCACATCTGCACCTCACCGCCGTCAGCGTTGAAGATGCGGTAGTGGAAGTCCTGGTCAGGATCATACGGGGGCTCCACCACGAGCAGCTGGTCGAAGCCGATGCCGAAGTGCCTGTCCGAGAGGCGCCTGATGAGCTCCGGGTTGAAGAAGACCTTCTGGGTTACGGCGTCGACGACCATGAAGTCGTTGCCGAGGCCGTGCATTTTGGTGAACTTAAGTCTCATTTCTCTGCCTTCCCGGCTTATGCCTTTTCAGTCCAGGAGACCACGGCCTCATTCCTGATGAGGTCCTCGAAGGTCTCGCGCTTCCTGATGAGGATCTCCCTGTCACCGTCAACCATCACCTCGGCTGCGCGGGGACGGGAGTTGTAGTTCGAGGACATCGAGAAGCCGTACGCGCCGGCGCCGGTCACTGCGATGACGGATCCCTCCCTTACGGCAAGCTCCCTGCCGCGCCCGAGGAAGTCGCCGGTCTCGCATACGGGGCCCACCACGTCATAGGTCTTCTTCTCAAGTCCCTTTTCGAGCTCCGCCTCCTCAATCTTCATCTCCGCCTGGTAGAGTGACGGCCTGATGAGATCGTTCATCGCGGTGTCGGTGATGGCGAACTCGCGGTCAGCGCCGTGCTTGAGGTAGAGCACCTTGCCGAGGAGGATCCCAGAGGGCGCGGAGAACGAACGGCCGGGCTCGACGATGAGGCTGAGGCCCCTCGTGGCGGCCTTGCCGGAGAGCAGGCTGATGTAGTCAGACGCTGCGGGCGGAACCTCGTCGATATAGTTGACGCCGAGGCCGCCTCCCATGTCGAGGTGCCTGAGGGTGATGCCCTTATCCTTCAGGCGGTCAACGACCTCGAGGACCTTGTCGGCTGCGTCCGAGAAGGGCTTCAAATCAAGGAGCTGCGAGCCGATGTGGCAGTCGATGCCGACGGCCTCGAGGTTCGGATCCTTTGCGGCCTTCTCATATAGCGCCTCGGCGCGCTCGACGGGGATGCCGAACTTGTTCTTCTTGAGCCCCGTTGAGATGTAGGGATGGGTCTTCGCGTCGACGTTCGGGTTCACCCTGATGGAGAACGGGGCCCTCAGGCCGAGGCGTCCCGCGGTGCGGGAGAGGGTCTCAAGCTCGGGCTCGGACTCGACGTTGAAGCAGAGAATGCCGGCCTTCAGCGCGAGCTCCATCTCGGCGACGGTCTTGCCGACTCCTGAATAGACGATCTTATGGGGATCTGCGCCGGCGCGGAGCGCCCTCTGCAGCTCTCCGCCGGAGACAATGTCGAAGCCGGAGCCGAGCGACGCCATGAGGGAGAGCACGCCGATGCTGCTGCAGGACTTCACCGAGTAGCAGACAAGGGCGGTCTTCGATGCCGAGGTGTAGTTCCGGTAAATCTCGCGGAAGGAGTTTGCCGAATAAACATAAAGCGGCGTGCCGTATTTCTCGGCAAGGGATTTTGCAGGGATGTCCTCAGCGTACAGGACGCCGTTTCTGTAATTGAATTTGCTCATTGCTGTTCCTCAGGGGAAAATCCCCGCCTTTGCTGCGTATGATCCCCGCATCCGCGGGGAGATGAAAATCCGTCCGTAATCAGCGCGCTCTACTTCGCGCCCTCAGAGCCGCTCTCCGGAGCTTCCTTGGTTCCGGCAGTGCCGGCAGCTGCTGTGCCATTTGCCCCTGTGCCGGTCTTCTGCTCCTCGGCGGCCGCGGCCTTTGCCGCTGCTGCCTGCTCTGCGGCAAGCCTCTGCTGCTCCGCGAGCTGCTCGGCCTGCAGCTCATCATAGTATTCCTGCGGCATGTAGAGCTCTCCCTTGAGGCCGCAGCCCGAAAGGAGGATTAGTGATGAGGCAATGGCCAGCGCACGGATATATGATGACATCGGCATTCCAGAGAGTTGAAAAACACCGAAATTTTAGCATAACGGCAGATCTCCCGATAAGCCGCGGAATGAAAACCGAAGACTGCGGGAGGAGGGGACAGAGATACATTTGTCAGCAGGAAAGGCCGGAAGGACTAGATCATTTCCAGACTTGGGATCCGTGCCAGGAATCCTGGGTTTGATGTTCAAAAAAACTTGGGATTCGTGCCCAAAAATCTTTAGGTGCTGCTACAACCCGATGCTCTCAAACCAGAACATCACGGTGTGATTTACGGGTTTGAGGTTATGGCCGTGTTTTTTACAAACAACAGAGAGTGCCTGCAGCAGCATCATTCGACATCAGTGGCCCTGTACAGCGTCGCTTGGCGACATCGATCCATGTCGCCAGTGCCGCATCTGACTGTCAGCAAAGCTTAAACCAGGTCATGCGAGTGGTCAGACGGAACGCACCGGCCCAGCCTCAATGAACCTGAGCAATTTCACGGCCTTTTCCGTATGGAGAAGAATCTGATCGAAGAGCCTGCGGACCTTCAGCCGTCTGATGGCTTCCTGTTTGGTCAGCGCCCCCGACTCATAAAGCATAATGGTCTCGTAGACGTTATCGTCAGCGACAGGGCCTTTGACAACATCATAATGATGGCTTTTATCTGCCCTTCTGCATCTGACAACGAAGTCCAGCCAGGATGAATTTGGGCCGAGGAAACTTCGTATAGACAGCCCCCTTGACCTCAGATCATCTGGCAGTTCATAAACATTGACATAACAGCAAGGAGCCCCAGTCCTCTCTTTCTTGATTTTTGCCCATCTGAGAGCCTGGTCATGGTTTGAAGTCACATAGAAACCTGTGCCGAAATCGACCCTTTTCCGCGAGAAACCAGCTCTTGGAGTCTCAACAATCTGTGTACTGCCATGATATACAAGCATATCTGTCAGGCCGTTCCCAAAGGATGGTGCAGAATATAGTCATGAATATCTTCAACAATATACCCGCTGCCCTGGGTGTGCAGAACCTCATAACCGTCTTTAAGATAGCCGGACACGCCTGTTTTTTCAAACAGATCGTATGTCTCCTTCCCGCTCAGGCCAAAATGGCTCTTATACGCCTCAAGACAGAAGATATAAAACCTGACAAAAGCATTCTCTTTCATCTTCAGTTGTCCGGATAAGTGAAATTGCCCGTCTCAAGCTCTTCCTTCAGCAGATCATAGAGTAGCGCCGGACTGTACCACCACATTTTTGTGCTTTCGTTCTCGAGGCTCGCATAGAGCTTCGAGCTGTAAAGTTCCCTGATGGCCTCGTCACTTCTCACTCCGTCACGCTGCATCTCCCTGATGATGGAGAAGACTTTAAGAGGCAGAAGCGCGCTGAATTTTTCCTTGTTCATGAGGCAAATATATCCCGCAGAACAAGCAAAAGCAAACACCAGGTCAGTCCCAGGAAATGAGACTGGTAAAATACCTGATTGACAGGAGATCCTATCATTGAACAGCAAAACAGGGACATGCCAGGGCAGTTTCTGTAAAAATGGCTTTCATCAACTGAGGTCAGAATATGAAAAAAAATTGCCTAGGGCCAAAGCTTCAGAAACATCAGGGACTCGGGCTCCATATACATCGACAAGACCCGTGAGATAAACCTGCTCATCAGCAAGGGCTGCAGGCTGTTTATCTCAAGGCCCAGGCGCTTCGGGAAGTCGCTCATGCTCGACACCGTCAGGACGCTCTTTGAATACGGCACGGAGCCGTATTTCAGGGACACCTGGATTTACGGCAGGTGGGAGGAAAATAAGTACCCTGTCCTGATGCTCAGCTTCCTGGACCTCGGGTTCACGCTGGAGTCATTCCGCAGAAGGCTATGCCTCGTCCTGAAAATATTTGCAGAAAGGCTGCGTCTTGATGCCTTCCATGAGGGCATGAGCGCCGGAGAATCCCTCACATCGCTTTTCTCAGCGCTCGGAAAGTCCGGCCGGCATATAGTCATCCTTATCGATGAGTACGACTGCCAGCTCTGTGCCTGCCGGAGTGATCCGGAATCATATGAGAGATTCAGAAAGGAGATCAGCAGCCTCTTTGAGATCATGAAGGGGCAGGAGTGCGTGCGCTTTCTCTGCGTAACTGGGGTAACAAGGCTTAAGGAGACAGCAGTTTTCTCGGATGAGCCGGAGATCCGCGACGTGAGCTATGAGAGTGACCTTGCCTGCATCGCCGGATTCACTCCAGAGGAGACAGGGAAATACTATGCCGAGCACATCAGCTTCGCCGCTGCTCTCAGGAAAGGAATGCCCGGAGGACCAGTGTCTGATGAGGAGCGCGGCAGGCTTCTTCAGAGGCTCTCTGCCGAATACGGCGGCTTCTGCTTCGGGCAGACTGCAGACCGGAATTAGGTAATGATGTGATGGAATATGCCGGGGAGGCATCAAACGATTACCAGAAACTCATGAGACAAAACTCAGAGAATGTAAGAAATCACATCGCTGCAAGCCATTCTGAACAAGTGAAAAAAATTATTTCTCTTGTACCGGATGGCGGAAATTACAAGGATCTTCCCGAAGAATATGTCCATTCAAGAAATTTTCATGTTGCCTGGACTAGATTTGCAAGTGATAAGCCAGCCCCACGATAGATACTGGGCATAGACATCATTTTCATTATAAATACAATCGGGTTCCTACAGTAAGAGAGTGTGCCCGGCTTCAGTCTTTTCCTGAAAAATTTACTTTGATAGGTAGTGAATCTTCTCAATATCGAGCTTTGGGCAATGCAATCCCTCCGGTTATGTTTTGGTATGTAGCAAATAAAATTTCAAAATCATTGGTGCACAAAAATAAGAACTCAAACTTCCCAGTTCCA
>DEHC01000088.1:0-28405 GCA_002351705.1 Gammaproteobacteria bacterium UBA2810
TGTATTCTACGCCCTTTTCTGAGGATTGCAAGTGGTTTATAACGAATTTTTAAAAGTTTTTTAAAATTTTTGCCAGATTTTTGATATTACGGGCTATTTTATTACACTGCCCTGCATGATTATGTGGCCATGCGGCCTTGTAATCGACTGTTTAGCTATTTACGGAGGCTGAATGTCAGACAATCCGTGAAGCCGTCAAAGGATCACGCTCCTGTAATGACAGGCCTAGCCATTCTTTTGTATCCAGCCAAACCGTAAGTTACTAATAATTGATCTTCAGACAGTCTTCCAGCTTTCTATGCTTCGTTCTTTTGTACTGAAGTTAATACCTACCTTAATAACGTGACGTCCGTCTGACTGCCAGGGAATCGCATATTTTCTGTCGTCAATCTGCTGCAGAGCCTCCTCAACTGAGCCATCTAACTTAAGTTCCATAACATAGACCGTACTGTCTGTCTTAACCAGGATATCCATGCGCCCCTTGGCCACACGTACCTGAGAGTAAACAAACTTATTAAGGAATGAGAACATAACGTACAGCATAGCCGTAAAGTGTCCCTCTGATGATGGCGCATCCATCAGAGTTCCTTCCTGATAAGGGATCGATGAAAAATAGCCCTGAGCTGCAGTAAGCGCCCGGTCTATGTCACCGTCCATCAACGCCTCACTAATGTCCCAGCAGGCGTTATTGGTACTGTTTATGTCAGACCAAACATAATACGGAATAAAATACTCTGTCAGCCCAGTTTTTACCTCCTCATTCGGATAAACAAGTGTATAGCGCCTTGAACGGCTGTCATACTCCCTGATGGTCAGGTAACCGCTCTGATAAAAAAGAGGAAGGATGCTGTGCATACTGTCTGTAGGTGCATCAAACTCCGAGGCATCAGCCATGCTGCCGTCAATTTGGGTAATGTTAGTGTGAAATTTTCTGATCTGGTTAAGAAGAAATCCTGGCGTACCGGTAGCAAACCAGTAATTTTCAAAATCGGCGTTCTTCATCGCTGACAGCAGGCTGAACGGGTTATAAACTCCAGTCCCATTGTATGAAAAATGATACCCATCATATTTTGACTTAAGCCTCTTCAATACCTCCGACTGTGACAAACCATATTTTTCGGACATTTCCGCAATGCCTTCGCCGAAATCTGATTTAAGCTCTTCGTTGGTGATACCGCAGATCGCAGAGAAATGCGGCATCATGGAAATAACCTCCAGATTATTGATCTGCGAAAAGATGCTGAGCTGTGAAAATTTTGTAATGCCAGTTATAAAAACAAAGCGCAGATAAGGATCGAGTGCCTTTAGAGGTGAATAGAACCCCTGCATCTCTGTACGCATCTGCTCGAGCCGATCTTTGTCATGAAGCACATTGAGCATAGGTGAGTCATACTCATCTATAAGCACAACAACCCGCTTGCCTCTCGTTTCATATAAATCTTCAACAAGACTCTGAAACCGTTCGGATATGTTCTCCCCGCCCTCAGGCATACCATAGCCACGTTCCATTCTCCTCAGCTGATGTTTTATCTGGCATCGGAGATCCTCGACAGTTCCTAGCTTAGCCGTGTCAAGGGAAAAATGCAGCACAGGATATTCAAACCACTCCGTCTCTAAATCCGCAATGGCCAGCCCATTAAAAAGGTCCTTTTTCCCACGGAAATAACTCTCGAATGTGCTGACAAGTAGTGACTTTCCAAAGCGTCGGGGACGGGAAAGAAAAACGTACTGATACCGATGGGCAAGTTCGTAAATATATTTTGTCTTGTCCACATAGAGAAAGTCACCGCTGCGGATTTTCTCGAAAGTCTGAATGCCGATTGGATAATTAATCATATTCCCTCCGCCCAAACCGCCCAGAATAAAAAAATTGCTACACCCAAACCGCATACTGTGCAGAGCAGCCATGCATAGTTGCTCAGAATTCTGCACAATAACACTTACCAGCTCCCAGTAATAGCGGTGCCCCAATTTTTAACGTTTCAGTGAAAAACGAATTCACAGTTCACTGACACCACCATGTCCTGGAGCGAGTCAGTATCTCCAGCATCCTGTTTAAGACCATTTATCTCAGACTGCCTTCCAGCTCTCTATGGTGCGCTCCTTAGTACTGAAGTTAATTCCAACCTTAACCACACGGCGTCCATCTGACTGCCAAGGAATTGCATAATTCCTGTCGTCAATCTGCCGCAGAGCCTGATCGACAGATCCGTCAAGCTTCAGTTCCATTACATAGACGCTGCGTTCAGTCTTAACGACTATATCCATCCTGCCTTTTGCTACTCTTACCTGTGAGTAAACAAACTTGCTGAGAAACGAGAACATCACGTAAAGCATAGCCGTGAAGTGACCCTCTGACGAAGGAGCATCCATAAGTGTCCCTTCCTGGTATGGAATTGAAGAGAAATAGCTCTGCGCAGCAGTAAGTGCCTTGTCTATGTCATCACCTATCAAAGCTTCGCTGATATCCCAGCATGCATTGTTCGTACTGTTAAAATCAGAACAGACATAATAAGGGATAAACGATTCAGTAAGACCGACCTTCACCTCTTCATTTGGATACCCCAAGGTATAGCGCCTGGAACGGCTGTCATAATTTCTTATAGTCAGGTATCCGCTCTGATAAAACAGCGGAAGAATGCTGTGCATGTTCTCCGTTGGAGCATCGAACTCCGCGGAATCAGCCAAGCTCCCGTCAATTTTCGTTATATCTGTATGAAATTTCCTGATTTGGTTTATGAGAAATCTCGGAGTTCCTGTTGAAAACCAGTAGTACTCAAAGTCACAGTTTTTCATGGATGAGAGCAGGCTGAAGGGGTTATATATACCCGGAGACGGAGATGCAAAATGATAACCGTAATATTTCTCCTGAAGCCTGTCAAGCACCTCAGAACGTGTCAGGTTATATTTTTCTGCCATCTCCGTTAAACCTTCGTCAAAGCTTGACTCAAGCTCATCCTCAGTGATGCCGCAGACGGCAGAGAAATCCTCATCCATGGAGATGTTCTCGAGATTGTTTAGCTGCGAGAAAATGCTCAGCTGTGAGAACTTGGTAATTCCGGTTATGAAGACGAAACGCAGATAAGGATCAAGATCTTTAAGAGGAGAATAGAACCCCTGCATCTCTGTGCGCATTAGTTCGAGGCGATCCTTATCATGAAGTACGGTGAGCATAGGAGAGTCATACTCGTCTATAAGCACAACAACCTGTCTGCCTTTCTTTTCGTATAACCGCTGAACAAGATTAAGGAGACGTGCCGAAATATTCTGACCGCCAGCAGGCATGCCATACTCCCGCTCAATTCTCTCAAGCTGTTGGATTATCAGGCAATGTACATCCTCTACGGTGCCGAGCTTAGCCGAGGCCAATGAAAAATGCAGCACGGGATATTCAGTCCACTCCGTTTCCAATTCTGCTGCAGCGAGGCCTTTAAAAAGGCTCTTCTTCCCGCGGAAATAGCTGTCGAGCGTGCTGACCAGGAGTGACTTCCCGAAGCGGCGCGGACGGGAAAGGAATACGTACTGATAACCATGGACCATGTCGTAGACGTATTTTGTCTTGTCAACGTAAAAATAATTCCCGCAGCGGATTTTCTCAAAAGTCTGTATACCAATAGGATATTTCATTATATTCCCGCGGAAGAGCTGCGCTCCTTACGATAAATTTGGTCAGTCATACATGTTATTCTGCGTTTCTGGCGGAATGGAGTCCTCCAGCTCATACCTCACAGAATATTTACCGTCTGCATCCATTGAGCAAACCAGTTTTCTATCCGGAGAAATAAAAAAAGTCCTGACATAATTATCTATTAGATCATGAACCGGCGGATCAATAGACGGTGGGGTTGTATATGTTTCTGTGTAGTTATACATATCAATATCACTGATATAGTATATTTTTGTCCAGCCAACAATATCAGACACCGCCGAACGGCCACCAGTTACAGGTTTATATCGGAAAAGCACCCGTCCGCCGTCACCTATAACCATTCCCCTTTTGCACTCAGGGCAGAACCAGTATTCGTACTCGGTCTCCTCCTCATCAAAGTAAAAGTCCCAGACCGTGAGCTTTGGATTCTTCTCAAGCTTTGCCTTCAGAAAACTGTCATGCCAGACATGGATCATATCTGTTGTTGGGAAATTAACATTACTGAGAGGGTTTCCACATTTACAGCCTAATCTTGACATAAAATACCCCAGATGCATCAATTCATAAAAATTCTGGTTTTATCAGAAAACCTTACTTCTACTTTTCCCTTTACATAACCTTTTCTTACAGCCTCATCAAATCCAGCTTGTGCAAACTTTAATCCAATTTCATTATTTTTGAAATTTTTAAGGTATAGAGCTGCAACACAATTCGAGTAATCAGGAAGCTGTTTAAACGCCCGTGCTATATTTTTAGCAAATTGACTTATACTTGGACTTGCTACCTGTTTGACTTCTATATTTTTTATATATAAGGAATCATCGTTGCTCTTAATGGTAAGATCATAACTCTTACCAGGTGGATGTTCCTTTCTGAAAACACATTCGTATCCCATATCCATATAAAATTCAGCAACGGATATTGCACCACGATCCCTAACTTTCTTTCCACCTGAATCCAGATACCAAATCTGTTTTTCAGTATACCCTCCTCTACCTCTGCCCATCATGCACACCATTTCTCTTCTGAGTAACAAGGATGGATCTCAATTTCGACAGAGAAACGTTTTTTCCAGATTTCCGGAAATCTCCCATAAACGATTATTTTCAACGGATGTTTCCTTCTAACAAGCTCGTGCATTCCATTGAGGAACGCCTGCATGCACAGATGATCTCTTAAGCATCCCTGAGTTGTTACGGAAAGTACACTATTTTCAGGGATGCCATCAAAAGCCCATTTGAGGCTTTCTGCATCACTCCACCCGACACTCAGAAGGACATTAATACCCTGTTCCTGCAACCAGTATGCAAGACATCTGTTACGCCAGCAATTTTCAATCTGCTGAGGTAGCGGCATGTCCAAATACATGCTGAAATCTGGCGTTATAACACCTTTGAACCTCCTGAGCATTGGCAAATATTTCATATAATTGTTCCAAACCCGCTCGAATCGGTAGTCATCAATATAAAAATGAACCCAGCATTCCTGAGGATTTCTGCAACGTGACGCCTCATTGAATGGGATCAGTTTTCCGATGGCTGCTTCTCTTACCGGCCGTAATATCGGCATATCGAACTGTCCATAAAGCTCTGCGTTTTCTGTTAGTTCCCAATTGAAATGACGCATTTTGTTGAATGTCATCTTAAGTGCTTGCATCCTATAGGTTAATACTGACTCTTCGATATGAAATACGTCTGATTTTCTGATGAATTTCATACCAAAAATATTATGCATAGCTGAGAGCAGCAAACGGGCAGCTCTGTTGCCAAACTTATTTAATCAACAATTCAACATATAAAATTTCTCCAGTTACACTGTTAAAGATCAAAACACTCAATCTTCTCAATGTATTTATTAAACTGTGACCACTCAAGCCAGCCGTCATTCTGAAGCCTTCCAACTACAACACTAGGCCTTACTCCCGCAGTTTTGGCAAATTGCTCAATACCTGACTCAGTCGTATAGTTGCTTCGGCTTAAAACAAACTTTCGGTAAAGTTCTGGATCGATCAGCATATTCCGAGCTCGTTCATCGGCATTTTTTTCCATCTCACTTTTTTCATCAGTAAAATCGACAAACCTTACCGACAGATCACCATTCAACACATGAGCTATTTCGTGAAACAGCGTGAAGATAAGCGTGTCCATACGCTTTCGCCTAAGTGTCAGGCACAGAATAGTCTGACCGTCATCCGACGATTCCTTAATGAACCCCTGAACAGGGGCACCAGGAAAGTTGTGAACAATTTTGAATGCGATGCCACATTCCGCAAATTTGCCTTGAAGAAGCTTCAACATTTTATGTGTGTCGGACAGAAGCAATATCTTTTTGATTTCAGGAACAGCAGCTTCAAGCTTTTCTTTAGAAACATTACCCTCTGTCTCTATGTCCTTTGTTTCAAGTTCGCACATTCTCTGCCAGGCAAACAGAACAAATGGATTAACTGCGGTATTTGATTTGATCTGAGCCCGGTATGCAGCGTTGTAGGTGATTTTGGGAACACTGGCGAGATTGCTGACACACAGAATTTTACGTAACTGAAGCACCTTTTCAGTGTCACCACAGTGGTTATGCATAATTCCTTGCTCAAGAAAATACTCAATAACATCCTTGAGACTGTGCAAAATGTTTTTCTCTTCATCAGAGACGTTATTCTCAGCCTCAATTTCAGCACAGTAAGCATCATATTTCGCCTGAAGATTCAGCCAGACACTGGCCTGTTCATCAAAAGCGTAGGCAAGTTTTTTGGCAAAAGCAGGAGAAATTCCCTTGTTGCCATTAATTACAGTGCTGATATGTTTTTCTGTAACGCCCGTTCTTGCAGCCAGTTCGCTTCTTGACATATGCATACTGTTAATCTTTTCCTGCAGCACCAGCCCTGGGTGAGGCTCTTTATTCAGAATACCCACTTTGAACTCCTGTATACATAATATACAACTTACCTAAATGGTAATCAGGACTTTTTAAAAAAAAATTACCTATATTATTTATAAAATATAAGATTTCCGTTACCAAATAATCGTTTAGCCATCTTGTAAACAGAAATACTGTTACTTGATAAAATCTGAAATTAAGATTATCACAGCCGCTTTGTCAAAGCTGAGCGACTACGTCTCATTATGAAGGATATTTCTGAGTTTTCTGCGGCAGGCATCTAGCTTGTGCGAGCAGGCTCCGTCCGCGCTATATAACCCCAGCGAAGGAGAAAGACTGTATCAGTAGATTACACACTCCAGGATATGACAGATCACGACGGTAAGCTCAACGCAGTTCAGCGTATAGAAATGAAAATCATTCTCGCCCTAGGTGCGGAGGCCCCTCACCATGTCACTGGCGATCGACGCGCCGTTGAGCCGCCTCGTCATGGTATCGTCGTCCTCGATGCCGCGGAAGCACTGATCGAGCAACCTTGGGAACTTCACATTGGTGAACTTCTACGTTCTGAAAAGGAGCTTGTAGTTTGAGACCGACAAGATCAGAGGGATAATCTCACCCTTGATTCCTTTTGCGGCGCACCTGTTGCGGAACCTGAGGAACGCCTCGACATCAAAAACGAACTGGGTAATGGCATGGTCGGTGCCAGCGTTGAACTTTGTCTTGAGGTCTCGAGATCGGCCTCGGCTGAAATGGCCCCGGGGATGACGCGACATAAATTTTGAAGTCTTCGACCTCCTTGAGGATCTTCGCCAAGTCAAATCACCACATAAAGCCCGTGCTTATAATATGGTCTGCTGCTGACTGCCCCGCTAATAGATCACCTCCTAAAGCTCGTATATGACAGTGCCTGAACCATTGATTCCAGCGGAGCAGACCATTTTCCCGTCAGGCGAGACGAGGAAAGTTTTCGCATGCCTCTCAAGCAGCACGCTGAGCGGCAGATCAATATCCATGTCTGTAATCCGGTCCAGGTCAGTATCGCTGATAAAGAATATTCTGTCAGTCCAGCCCCCGGCATCCGGCACGGTTTCCGGCGTCACCGCCCTTCTCCAGATGCTGCTGACCCGGAGCCTCTTGATATTCACGGGAAGGATTCTCCTGCAGCGCGGGCAGCAGAGGACTCATATCCATACTCACTGTCCTCGCTGTAGAAATCCCAGGCCGTAATATCCGGTCTATCCCTGAGCTAGTTCCTGACATCGCTCTCATGCCAGATGTGCACGATGTTCTCAGACGGGCAGTCAACTGAGGAGAGCCTCTTCCCGCATTTGCACAGAAGGTTTGACATTCCTCTCTCCCAATCATAAAAATTCCGCAAGCCGGAAATCAATCCCGAGCGCCCGTTTTTCGGCAGAGTGCAGCCCGTCTTTTTTCTCCGCCGCCCTGCCCGCCGATGGGCAACAGCCTTCGGATAAAGGCAATTCTTCCACCTGAAACTGAAAAGCCCGCCGCAGTGCCAGTCACCGCAGCGGGCCTCACGTCTCTTCACTGAATAGCCGGCTCAGTAGATGCCGCGCTTCAGGATATGGCAGATCGCGAAGGTGAGCTCAGCGCGGTTCAGCGTGTAGAAATGGAAGTCCTTCACGCCCTCGGTGCGGAGGACCCTCACCATGTCGATGGCTATCGACGCGCCGATCAGCTGCCTCGTCACGGTGTCGCTGTCCTCGATGCCTCGGAACCTCTGATCGAGCCACTTCGGGATCTTCACATTGGTGAACTTCGACATCTTGAGAAGCGTCTTGTAGTTGGATACCGGCAGGATCCCGGGGATAATCTCGCCCTTGATGCCTTTGGCCGCGCACCTGTCGCGGAAGCGGAGGAAGGCCTCGACGTCAAAGAAGAACTGGGTGATGGCCTGGTCGGCGCCCGCATCGAACTTTGCCTTGAGGTTGTCGAGATCCGCCTCGGCCGAGACGGCCTCAGGATGGACCTCAGGATAGGCAGCGACATAGATCTTAAAGTCCGCTACCTCCTTCAGGAGCTTCACGAGATCAACCGCGTACATCTCGGGCTTCACGGTCGGATCCGGGAGATCTCCGCGGAGCGCAACGATATTCCTGATGCCGTTGTCCCAGTAGTCCTTGGCGATTTCCCTGAGCTCGTCCTTCGACGCGCCTACGCAGGTGAGGTGCGGGGCCGCGGTGATGCCGGTCTTGGACTGGATGTCCTTCACCACCTTATGGGTCCTGTCACGGGTGCTCGCGTTCGCGCCGTAAGTGACTGATACGAAGCTCGGGTGCAGGATCTTGAGCTTGTCAATTGAGTTCCAGAGAGTCTTCGTCATCTCCTCCGTCTTAGGCGGAAAGAATTCGTATGAAATGCTGATGTCATCAGACAGCTCGGAGAAGCTCTGGTTGAGCTCCTCAAACTGCCTCGCGTGCCTGTGTTCAATATCCATGGATGCTCCCTGAAAGTATTCCTGTATTTTTGCCGGAGTATTATAACGGCAAAAAAAATGGGGTCACAAAGGACCCCATTATCTATAACCTTAAACCAGAAGAAGAAATAAATTACTTCTTGTACTTGGTGGTAAGGTTGTCAAGACGGCTGTTAGCACGAGCAGCCTCGTCCTTAGCGGTCTGAACGTCAGCCTTCAGGCTGTCAACGTCAGAAGCGAGCTGGTCAACCTTAGCGGTAAGATTGTCAACCTTAGCGTTAAGAGCCTCATCGGTGCTGGAGCAGCCAGTCATCATGGAAGCGCCGAGAACGATAGAACCAAGAACAACGAGATACTTATTCATCTTAACTCTCCAAAAAGTTAATTTTATTGAAGTCCTGAAAACAGAACCTAGGCTAATATTAGCACAGCTGGAAATGTTGTCAATCTCACAAAAATTTAATGACAAATGACAATTTGATCTGAAACAAAAAACAGATGCAAATGACATTTTTCTCTTCCATCATCAAAATCAGCTGACATTCATACAATTTCCCGGCAGGCGTGAGCAGTCCGGGAACGTCATGAATGAAGTGAATTCCGGGAATATAAGAAAGGCAGCCATGCCGCAGCTTCTGCGGAAAGGCCGCACTGTTTCTGAATAATAGGGAATAGCCGACGAAAAAGGGCGGCCCCGGAGGACCGCCCCAAATTTTTATGTCTGCAGTGCAGACTTCAGTTTACCTTAGCGCTTGAGCTCAAGGAGGATTACCCTGCCGGTGCCGGAGAGGCTTACGGAGCCGCCGCTTACCGTGCCGGTAGCGCCGGAGAAGCCGTCCTGCAGCTCGGTGCCGTCCTCGAAGCATCCGCTGACGTTGACGCTGGAGGCAGAGCCGAGGTGGATTACAACAGCGTTGCTGTAGTCACCGTCGGTGTACTTGCGGCAGATGCTGCCGTCAGAGGTAGTGCTCTGCTCGCCTGCGCCGACTGCGGCGTTGCGGTTTCTGAACTGGCCGACCTTCTGCCAGGTTGCAACCATGTCGTTGGAGGAGAAGTCGGTGCTCAGAGTATCGACGTTCTCTGCCCAGTCAGACTGCTTGCTGACATCCGAAGGGAAGTTCATGTCGGAACGGGTGCCGTGCTCGGCATCGTTGCCTGAACCGCCGTTGTCGTTGACACGCGCAGTCTCGTCACCGTAGTAGATCTGGACTCCGCCGGGGAGCAGGTCAAGCATGATTCCGAGCTCTGACTGGTCGCCCGGACGGCAAAGCGTCTTGTCGTGGGACGATACGTAGGTCAGCGCGTCAAGCTTGTGCGGTACGCCGTACATCTTGGCGTAGGCATTCCAGGTGTTGACGCTCGGGATCTGGCAGCCAAGGCTGAAGTTGATCATGGAGTCGAAGCCGCCCTGTGAGTTGTAGCCTGAGCCGTCAGTAGGATCAGTACCGAAGTCAAAGTGCTCGCCGGTCATCCAGAAGGCATCAGTCCAGTCTGCGCCGGGCTCGCCCTGGTGGTTCTTTCTCCAGGTATTGAGCGCCACGCTGCTGTACTCCTTGAGGAGCTTCCAGGTGGACTTGGCAACATGCTTCGCGGTGTCGCAGCGGAAGCCGTCGATGCCGAACTCCTCAACCCAGGATGCGAGCCAGTGAGCCTCGAACTCGGCAACGGACATGGAGCCGCTGCGGTACTTCTTGGCTGCCGGTACATCGTACTTGGCATTGGCAGATGCCCACTTCTTCTGCAGGAACTGCGGAATATTGACATGCTGTCCGTGGGTATCGTTGTTCCTGAAGTCAGGCAGGAAGCCGGAGCACATTTCGGTATCAGAGCTGCCGCATCCGCCGTATGCGCCGAACCTCAGCCAGTCCTTGCCCCACCAGTTGTCCCACTTGGAGTTCGGTGACTCGTCGATGGGCTTGTTGTGGAAGCTCTCGCCGGTCCAGTCCTTGCACGGATCCCATCCGTCCTTGGTCAGGCCGAAGTTGAAGTCGCACATATCCTGGAGGGTGGCATAGCCGGTATGGTTCATGACGATGTCGAGGATTACACGGATGCCGCGCTTGTGAGCCTCGGTGACGAAGGTACGGAACTCGTCAACGGTGCCCATGTTCGGATCAAGTGCAGTCCAGTCAAGGCCATAGTAGCCGTGGTATGCCCAGTGGGCGAAGTTGCCAGTCTTGCCGCCGCCGGTCCAGCCGTGAGCCTGCTCGTACGGAGCGGTAATCCAGAGTGCGTTGACGCCGAGGGACTTGATGTAGTCAAGGCGCTCGGTCATGCCCTTGATATCGCCGCCGTGGAAGGTTGCGGTTGAATGGCCGTGTGTGTCCTTGTAAGGACGGTTGAAGTTATGGTCGTTTGAGGTGTCACCATTCTGGAAACGGTCCGTCATGACAAAGTACACGAGAGCGTTGTCCCAGGTGAAGTGACTCTCTGCCTTGGGTGCAGTCCACTTCTTCTTTGAGAGGGTGAAGGTCTTGGAAACACCGTCAAAGGTTACAGTGAGCTCTGCAGTCTTCGGAGCCTCGCCGGCCTCGGTGTCAGCAGCCTCGATCTTCTCGCCGATGCGGAGGATTGCGCCGTTGGTAAAGGCGATTGCCTCGCCGCCATCAACAGAGTAGGTGCCCTGTGCGGTGCCGTCAATGCCCTCGCCGCGTACGACAATCGCTGCATCGACATAGCCTGACTCATCAGCGTCATCCCTCTGGCTGATGGAGATTCCGTTTACGGAGCCGCCATTGACAGTGAGGCTGATGGTTGCCTTGCTGGAGGTCATGCCGCAGTCAGCAGCTGCCTTGAAGGTCTTCGAAGACCAGTCGAAGCAGGACTTGTCAGTGGAGAATGCTGCGCCGGGCTGCATGTCAGCCGGGTAGCGGTCGCCGTTGACGCTGCTGAAGATGGCAAGGACATTCTTGGTGGTTGACGGAGTGAAGTACCAGAACTTCTCGGCGCAGCCGGTAAGCTCGGTCATCGTGTCGCCAGGCCACTTGGAGGTAAGGGCGGTCTCTGCGGAGCCATCCTTTGCGTAGGCATAGATGGTAGGAGCAGTGGGCACATCCGCCTTCAGTACGATGGAGCCTGCAGGAGCCTCGCACTTCTTGAACTCGGGGATGGCAACAGTGCTGCCGGTATCCTCTGTCCAGTCAGTGCTGCCGTGCTCGCACTTGTCAGCGTCTTCCCTCGCAGGAACATTGACCTTGACGGTAGCGGAGCCCTTGCGGTTGCCTGATGCGCTTACCGCGTCAACCTTGACGGTCTTGACGGAAGCTACGCAGCCCTTCTGGAAGGAGAAGGCGTGCATGGTCTCGTTCTCATCGGTCTTGAGAGACTCGCTGCCGCTGGTCCAGTTGTAGCTGAGCCCGCTGAGTCCGGTGTAGACAGTTACATCTGCAACATAGGTGGTGTCAGAAGAATTGCCTTCCTCCTCGGTGAGGGTTACGTCGATCGGTGCGGTGCACTTCTCAGGGAGAGTGTTGTCACTCTGGGTGCACTGCTCGACCTCAACCTCGTGGCACTCGCCTGAGCCGCCGGTCAGATGGCCGACAGATGCGAGAGGCACAGTGTACTCATCAATGTCTTCCTTCTCGTGTGAGGTGGAGTCATCCTGTGAGTAAGCCTCGGAGGCAGCATCGATCAGGTTCGGATCCCAGGGTACTGCATCCATCATGCTCTGGCCGAAGGTGGAGAACCATACTACCTTGATGCCGTTGGTCTCAAGCCAGCTCTTGTCAATATCGAGCGAAGCAAGAGGGATGGTTATCTGGTAGAGGTGTCCGGTAGCCTCGCCGGTCTTGAGGTTCTGATGGCCGCTGATGCCGCTGATGTACGCGTCCTTTGAAAGGCCGTAGTTGTCAGGGGAGCCCATGTAGGTGCTTGCCAGGGTCTTCTTGTCAACATGGCCGCGCTTGATGCCTGCCTTCTCGAAGCCGATCAGGTAGCCGTTCTCCTCATCATAGCTGAACTTGCCGTCAGCATTGGTCTTGAAGAGGCCGGGCTTGTTGACCTCACGGGGATGGAACATCAGCAGGGTGTCGATGCCTTCCTTGATTGAGTAGAAGTCGCCGTCAGTCCAGACGCTGTGGCCGTCAATCATGTGGCCGTCGCCTGCGGTGCGCTTGCCGGTGTTGATGCCGATGCCCATAGGCAGGAACTGATCGTTGGCGTAGTTGAAGTCGCCGAGCGGGTCAACGTTCTGCAGATCAGGGAGCTCAGCCATCAGGTAGAGGTTGGTGTCATCCCAAGCAGCATAGACTGCATAGATGTCGGTAGCCTTCTCGTGATAGCCGCGGAATGCCCTGGGATCATCGTTGGCTGCGCCGCGGGCAACCATCATGTCCTCGGTCCAGTCGTCGTAGGAGGAGATGGTCTTGTTCTTGCCGACCTGTCCGTTAGGATTGGTGGCATAGGAGCCCTGCTCGAATGCGCCTTCGGCAGCGCCGCTGCAGATGGTCTTGGTGACCTTGGTGCACTGCTTGCCGGAAGTGCCGGTGCATCCCTCAGGATCAGCAGGCTCAAACTCGCCGCCGGGCCTGCAGGTGTTGGTCGCAGCAACATAGATCTCGTCATCGCCGCAGATAGCCTGCTGCTGGCAGCTGCCGTTGACCAGAACCTCGCCTTCCTTGCAGGAAGGTGCAGGATCAACGCAGACGCCGTCCTTCATAACCTTCGGAGCCTTGCACTCGTCAACATGGACAGGATCGTTCTTGACCAGCTTCCAGGTCATGTCGGAATCGCTGACCTGAAGGGTGTAGTTGCCGACCTCTGCGTAGAGTACGTCGCCGCAGGAGATCTGGTAGGAGCAGAGCTTGCTGCCCTGGCCCTTGCCCCAGACGGTGTGCTCCCAGTCAGCATCGCTGGTGACCTTGAAGCGCTGTGCGCCGTCAGCATCGCCGATGCCGGTGAGCTGGAGGCCGATGGTCCAGTTGCCGGTGGTGCTGTCGTACTTCATTGCATCGAAGGTCCAGCCGTTGGTAGTGCCGGCATAGAACATGGACTCATGCTTCTGGGGAATGTTGGGAACGCACTTGTTGTCTGCGTCCCTGACCTCATTCTCGCCGCACTTCTTCATGCAGGTATTGCCGATGAGCTCCTCGTCGGTGCCGCAGTCAGGCTTGGGCTCAACCTTGGTGATCGACCAGGAAGGAGCAGTCTTGCTGTCGGTTACGTGGAGGACATACTCGCCCTTCTCGCTTACGGCAACATCGCCGCAGGTGGCCTGGTTGTCGCAGAGGGTATTTCCGCTGCCCTGGCCGAATACCTGTCCCTTCCAGTCACCCTGAGTGGTAACCTTGAAGCGCTGTGCGCCGTTGGCATCGCCCTCGCCGGTGAACTTGACGGTGGTGGTCCACTCATCCTTGCTGGAATCGTAGGTCATCGGAGTGAAGGTCCAGCTGTTGGTGGTGCCTGCGTAGTAGAGCTGATCGAAATCCTTGACCGGGTTGCAGGATACTGACCAGGCAGGAGAGGTGCTGTCGGTTATGGTGATGGTGCAGTCGGTGCCGGTATCAGAGATGGCGATATCGCCGCAGGAACCCTGGTTCGAGCAGAGCGACTTGCCGCTGCCCTGGCCCCAGACATTTCCTGCCCAGCCGTTCTGCTCGGTGACCTTGAAGCGCTGTGCGCCGTTGGCGTCGCCCTGGCCGCTCAGAGTGAACTTGCCGGTCCAGATGTCCTTTTCCTTGTTGTAGGTCAGTGCATCGAATGTCCAGCCGTTCATGGTTCCGGCAATGTAGAGCTGCTTGAAGTCCTGGACAACAGGAACAGGCTCATCAGGATTGACGCATATGCCGTTCTTCAGAACCTTAGGAGCCTTGCACTCAACAGGAGGATGAGGATTATCGCCATGGCACCAGGTCTCATCGGTGCAGATTGCGGCAGCGGACATGCCCTTGACGGTAATGGTGGCCATTCCGCCGCTGACATTCACAGTCGTGCCTTCAGACCTGTTGTAGCTGCTGAGGATATCAGTGTAGCTGCCGTCAGGCATGTTGGTCTTGAAGCTCTTGGTAACGTCTGAGTTGGTGGCATTGAGGACATAGAAGCCCTTGTTGCCCCTCGAGAACCAGATTACCTTCCCCTCGCTTCCGGTGTTGGTCACACCCTCGCCTCTGGTGGCGCGGGCAAAGGCGACTGCGTTCTTGACGAACGGAACGCGGTGCTGGCAGAGCCAGCCGCCGGTGCAGCGGTCAGCGCCGAGCGGCCCGCCCGGATCATGCTGGTTGAAATCGTAGCCGGAGTAAACCTGGCGGAGCTGTCCCCACGGGTATGCGACCATGAATGACTGGGCGAGGTTGTAGAGTGCGCCCCACTTGTAGGTCATGTAGGAGGTGCCTGCGGAGCCTCTCTCGTTGTCGTGGTTGTTTACGAATACCTCAGCCTGGTCGCTCTTGAGCTGGAACCAGCTGTCGTTCATGCCGAGGAGGTACTTGGCGTTGGCAGCGTTGTTCTGCCAGTTGCCCATCATGGCGCTGCAGTACTTGAACTCGGTTACGACAGAGTTGGGGATTCCGGTGTAGTCAGTAGGCTGCACAGGCTCCCCGCCTGCCCCGATTACCTCGAGGTATGCGGGAGGATTGCCGGCCTTGCCGAGGATGGACTGGATGTCGCTCGGCTGCATGTGCTTGGCAGCGTCGATACGGAATCCGTCAACGCCCATGCTCATGAGGTTCTTGAGGTATCCGGCGATCTTGTCCTGGGTGCTCGGGTTGTCGGTTGCGACATCAGGCATTCCCTGGAGAGCGCAGTTGCGGATGGTCCAGGCATTTCCGTAGTTGATCGAGCAGTTGTTCCTGTGGAAGTCATCTGCGTTCAGATCAGGGTACGAAGGATTGTTCTGGTCTCCGTTGAAGTGTGAACCGCCGAGACCGGTGCTGCCAGCGGATCCGCGCTGGTTGAACACAGCGTCCGCGAAGACCTTGACGCCTGCATCGTGGCAGGTCTTGATCATCGCGCGGAGCTGCTGCTCGTTGCCGGTCATGGTAGTAAAGTTGTTGAAGTTGACAGGCTGGTATACCGCCCACCATACATCGGTTCTCGCAATGTGCTCAGCCGGCTGGGAGATCTGAACGCCGTCGAATCCGCTGGGACCAAGGACCTCGGTACACTCTTTTGCGATGTTGTCGTAGGTCCACTGGAACGGATGGACGATGATCATCTCACCGTCGTTGAGCGAAGCATTTGCGGCACCGGCAGCAAGGCCGAAACCGGTAAGAAGCGCAACCTGAAGGGCTACTTTCTTCATCTTCATGTTCGTTAGTTCCTATTCCTTATTCGGGGAAGGTGTCCGTTTTAGTTTTAGTAATTGGACAGAGTTTATTATGAGTAAAGGAAAACGCATCAAAAAGATACACTTTCCCCACCGAGCTCACAATCCGGAATATTCTATATAAACAGGGCTTTTTAAAGCGACTTCAAAACTGATATTTTGATAGATCTGTCACAGATATTTTCGGGCTGTTACAAAGGCTTATTTTAAAAAGAGGCAGAGGCCGGAGAAGGCACTGAAACTTTTCATCCCGGCCTCCTGACGGCCCCCGGGTGAAGCCGCTGGATCTCACCCGTGAGGCGCAGGATTCTTCTCCGTCAGGGGATGCATCACACGGCTGTACTCAGCCGGGAAAAGCACGAGCGGGATAACGCGGAAGGCGTGGATTCCGAGAAGCAGGCACGCGCCTGACATCCCCCTCTCCGAGATGAAGACGGACATTGCCGCCTCGGTGCTGAGACCGTCGAGCATCGCTGACACAATCGCCGCGATCTGCCCCGGGTAGCCCGATGAGGCGAAGCTCACCGTGCAGCAGGCAGCAAGGGCGTAGCTTGCGAGGATCAGAAGGGGGAGTCCCTTTTTCCGGTCCAGGAAAAGAGCTGCGGCCATGACAGCAGTGACAGCGGCAGACTCGGTGACTGCGATCGCCCCGGACTCTTCGCTCCAGGCAAAAATGGCAAAGGGGAGAAGGATCTCGGCAGGGACAGAGAGAAGCATAAGGGAAAGGCAGAGCGTCCTCAGGATGCTTCCCCTTCCCTGATGCTCTTTGGGAACTGCACCGCCGGCCTGCCCGGCGCTTACTCCGCCTTCCTCTGACGGAGCGCCGCGATCCGCCGCTGGCTTCTGCTCCGTGCCGAGTTCCGTTTCCTGAGTCTTGCCCTCATTGCTGTTTTCCTTTTTATCAGTGACTGCTGCCCCGTCCGTCCGGGGTGATGAGACCGCCGGGCCGTGGCTGCTGCCTGCTGCAGATCTGACGATTTTCGCACCGCAGCTCCTGCAGAAGATATCCCCGTCGTCCGCTTTTGCTCCGCACTTCACACAGTAAGTCATATGCGCTTCTCCCCGGGAAGATAGAGATCGAACCTGCTCCCAGGGAGCTCAATCATGTTGTCAGGCTTTTCTCCGTCAAGGAAGGGAGCGCCCTTCGGCCGCTTCACGCTGACCCGCCTTGATGCAACCCGGAGCGCCTTCCCGAGGAGCATGCCCTGATCGCTGTCCCTGCCGACGAGCGAGTGGAAAATCCGCATGTCCTTCTTCACCTCGGCCTTTTTCTGCCTGCCGTCAGCAGGGTACATCGGATCAAGATAGACGACATCGCAGAGCACCCCGTCGGGGAGCTCCGTGATGGTGCGCTCATCACGGAGGATCATGCGCTCGTTAATCCAGGGGAGGAGCCCGGACTCCGCGGCGCGGCGCAGCCCGTCCCGGAGGAGGATCCGGACTACGGGGTTGCGCTCGAACATCTCGACGGTGCAGCCGAGCCAGGCAAGGACGAAGGAGTCGCGCCCGAGCCCTGCCGTGGCGTCGAAGACATGCGGTGGCTCCATCCGCGAGAACACCGCCTTCGCGACGCCCTGCGACCTCCCTCCGCCGTACTTCACCCTGTGGAGTAGCTTCCCTCCGGCGAAGTCGACAAAGAGCGCCCCGTCCTTAGGCGAGTCAAGGTCGAGGAGCTCCGCCCGCTCCCTGCCGAGCGAGAGGCGGAACCTCCGAGGAAATGAAAGGGATGCCGCCTCGTCAGTCTCGGGAAATGACACTGCCCCGGGACCGTCAGGGAAGACCAGCTCGAGAGGGAACGTCTCCGCTCCCCCGCTGCCATCATTTCCCGTAATCCCTGCGGACTTTGCCATCGGAGGCCTCAGCGCGCCCCGCCCTGCTCTTTCGCGAGCGCCTCACGGAGCAGTCCGGTGAGCCTTGATGTATCCGGCCTTACGCCACGCCAGTCAAAGAAGCTCTCCGCAGCCTGCATGACGAGCATGCCGAGGCCGTCGGAGACGCCCCTCGCGCCGCACTCCTCAGCGTGCCTCAGGAATACCGTGGGATCCGCGCCGTACATCAGATCGTAGGCGAAGGCCCCTCTGAGGGCTGAGTCCGGAACTCCCGGGAGCTTTCCCTGGAGCGATGACGAGGTCGCGTTGATGACAAGATCGTAAGTTCCTGCGGCATCGGCCGGAGTCCCGGCGGACACCGGAACCGAACTGCACTTCGCCGCGAGAGCCTCGGCCTTCGAGACGGTGCGGTTCGCGATGAAAAGGGACGCCGGCCTCTCGGCCTCCAGGGGGAAGAGGATGCCGCGCGACGCGCCGCCCGCGCCGATGAGGAGCACGCGCGCCCCCTCAATCCTCACGCCCTGCGACTTGAGGTCCGCGATGAACCCGGCTCCGTCGGTGTTGTCGCCGGAGATCACCCCGTCACGGAAGATGAGGGTGTTTACCGCCCCGGCGGCCTCCGCACGGGGAGAAAGGCTTTCACACATCGCGAAGGCCTCCTCCTTGAACGGCACGGTGACATTGCAGCCGCGGCCGCCTTCAGAGAAGAACTTACGCACGGCGTCCGGGAAGCCGTCAAGCGGCGCGAGGATCTTCTCATAGGAGATGTCCTCCCCGGTCTCCTCCGCGAAGAAATTGTGAATAAAAGGAGAGCGGCTGTGGGCAATGGGATTGCCGAATACTGCGTATCTGTCCATCAGTTCCTCAGAATTTTCCCTGTCATTCCGTCTATTACGGTCGAGGGCGACTTAAGCCCCATGGTCTCCCCGGGCACGACATAGTCAACGAGATCCCCGAGGACCCTCACCGTGTCCTCCCAGGTCCGGAGGGGCTCCTCCCCGGAGAAGTTGGCGCTTGTGGAGATGAGCGGGTACCCGAGCAGCGCGCAGATTTTCCTGACGCCCTCATGCTCTGTCACCCTCACCGCGACGGTGTCACGGTTTCCGGTCACAAGCTTTGAGAGCGATGGCGCTGCAGGGACCACAATCGAGAAGGGACCCGGCCAGTGCTTCTCCATCAGGGAGAGGCAGAGGGGAGAAAGCGACTTCTCATCTATAAAGGGAGAAAGCTCCTCCCGTGAGCCCGCTATCATGATGAGTCCCTTCGAGACCGGGCGCCGCTTGATCTCAATGACCCTTCTGACTGCTGACTCGTCGGATGGATTGCAGCCGAGCCCGAAGACGGACTCGGTTGCGTAGGCGATTACGCCGCCCTCACGTACTACAGAGGCGGCCTTTTCGAGCTGATGCATTACTCGGCGCCGTTCAGCCTTGCCTGGAGGGCTGCGTCCTTGGCGACGACCTTCTCCGCGCCGGCCTTCCTGTCAGCAAGGAGCTTCTCCTTCAGGGCAGGATCGGAAACCGCGAGGATCTCGGCTGCGAGGTAGGCAGCGTTCTTGGCGCCGGCCTTGCCGACTGCCATGGTGGCAACGGGGATGCCGCCCGGCATCTGCACGGTGGAGAGGAGTGCGTCAAGCCCCTGAAACGGGCCGCAGTCAACCGGGATGCCGATTACCGGGCAGACAGTCTGTGCGGCGACGGCTCCCGCAAGGTGGGCGGCAAGCCCTGCTGCGCAGATGAAGACGCGGCAGCCGCGCTTCTCGGCGTCCTGGACGAAGCTCTTCGTCACATCCGGGGTGCGGTGAGCGGAGGTGACCTTCACCTCGCAGCGGATGCCGAGATTCTTCAGGATCTGAATTCCGGGCTCGACGACGGGAAAATCAGAGTCCGAACCCATAAGGAAAGCAACAAAATTGTCTGACATATGTCCTCCGGCGCAACGCGCCTCTGTCCTTTACAAATAAGAAGAAAGCCGGAAGTGCAAGGGATGCCCGCACCTCCGGTTCTGGAAAATGGTCCCTGGCCTCACGATGTGGCAAGGAGCTTCCCGCTCTCGGTCCTGACGCCGAAGCGCGGATCATTGAAGCCGTACTGGGCGAAGCCGAGCTGCGCGCAGCTCTTCAGGTGCTCGCAGATCGTGGTGTAGTTCTCGTCAAACTCATTCTGCTCCATGCTCCCGGCGTCAAGATCCACCGAGGTTATGGCAGAGAGATCGCGGAAGATCTCCTCCATGTCCTTCGAGAGCTTGCCCGCGGAGTGGTGGTAGCTGCTGAAGCCCGACATGAAGTTGTCAGACCACTCGGAGACGCGGTAGAGGCTCTTCTCCATGTCGGAGGTGTCGTCCTCAAACGGGATGGTGAGCTCCTCCTCGGCGACGAACTCCTCGTAGACGAGGGCGAAGAAGCGGATGAGCCAGCCCTTCATCGCAGGCGAGAAGCCCTCCTCGCTGGTGCCGAATATCGAGGAGATGTGCTTCAGGAACTCATGGTGATCGTTCGGGCAGCCCCCGGCGATGAGGCCGCAGATGAAGCCGTGGATCTCGGCGCAGTCATAGGGAAGACGGTCGTCGATCATGACGCACATGCCGTCTGTATAGGATTTGCGGACTTCTTCAGACATGGAACCTCCGTAAAAGCTCTGTGATGCTCTTTGAGAGTGTGATTTTAAGCATTAAAGCCTTTTTCTGCAGAAAATCGCGCCGCGCAGGAGTGACCCGCGAAGACCTGTCCGGAGCCGCACGTCCGCATTAAAAAAAACGCCATTAATCACAATATTAATGATTGTTTTCCAACTTGCCTGTCTTTCTGCTATCATACTTTAAGAACAGAGGAACGGGGCCGATGCCCCGCGCCGGGAAGACGGCCGGAGAAAGAGGACCGGAGAGAGGAAAGAGCGATGGCGGCTGAAGACGAAAACGTAGTAGTGGGCCTCAATATCCAGGGGTATACCTTCAACCTCCGGGGAAAGAACAGTGATATGCCTCTCTATAAGGAGACCGAGTCACGGCTCAACAGCAGGATCGCGCGTCTTCACAACCAGATGCCTCAGGCCACCAATGATCAGCTTGCCTTCATGACCGCGATCATGTCGACGTTCGACCTCATCCAGCAGGAGCAGCGCTTCAAGACCGAAGAGACTGTTCCCGCAGGCACCGAAAAGAGGATCAGGGCGCTCGCCGGAAGGCTTGAGGCCCTTGCGGGAAGTTCGGCAGCCCCGGAGAGCGATGCAGTTCAGTCTTCTGACGCGCCTCAGGCAGAAGCGCCTGCCGGGAGCGTGCAGGCAGCAGTGCCTCCCGCAGAGCCCTCTGTCTAAGAATTAGTCCGGTTCGGCTCCGGAGCAATATGTTCCCTGAGCCGATACTAACGTAAATGGGAGTCTTGCCGGATCCGGTGAGCATGCCCGGCCCTGCCGGGAAGCCTAAGGATGCGG
The DNA here is from genome assembly GCA_002351705.1 of Gammaproteobacteria bacterium UBA2810. GTDB lineage: Bacteria > Pseudomonadota > Gammaproteobacteria > Enterobacterales > Succinivibrionaceae > UBA2810. The sequence goes on from DEHC01000088.1 coordinate 21,482, forward strand.
GTTCTGACTTACCCCCTTGAGCCTCCGGGTTCAAGGACTGAGCTTCGGGCCGGATCGGACGCCCCTCATTGCAGTAAAGAGAAGGGCTGCCTGCGGCCGGAAATCCGGCCGGAGCGCAGTCACAGGCAGGAAAGAGCCTCCCTGAGGATCTGCCGCACAATTAGTCCGGTCCGGCTTTGGGCAACATATTCCCTGAGCCGACTCTTTGGAAAATGGAAGTCTTGCCGCCTTCGGTGTGCAGGCCCGGAAAATCCGGGAAGCCTAAGACTGCGGGTTCTGACTTGCCACCTGAACCTCCGGGTTCACGGACTGAGCCCTCCCGGGCCGGACGCCCCATTCTGATTAATCACTTATCAATATATTGTTTCCGGATCCGTCCATGAATGCCCCTGACAGGAAAGAGCTCAGAAAGAGAATAAAGTCGCTGCGCGAGTCGCTCTCCAATGAGGCGCGGGAGGAGGCAGGAAAGCGCGCCTCAGATCTAGCGCTTACGCTCCCGGAGCTCGGGGAGGCTGAGACCGTCGCCTTATACATGACAAACCGCGGCGAGCTCCCCACGGAGTTCCTTATTGATCGCCTGCTTTCGATGGGCAAGAGGGTTGTCCTCCCGCGGGTCGATCCGCTGGTAAAAGGAAAAATGACCTTCCGCGCGTACCGGAAAGGCGACGCTCTTGTGCCGGACCGCTTCGGCATCATGGAGCCTGGGCCCGGTGCTCAGGAGGTCCCGCTTGAGGAAATCGATCTCATGTTCACCCCGCTCGTCGCCTTCGACCGGACCGGCATGCGCCTCGGGATGGGCGGAGGGTTCTATGACCGCACGCTCGCCGTGAGGAGGAATACGGGGAAAGGGCCTTTCCCGGTCGGCTTTGCCCTCTCCTGCCAGGAAACTGACATGGTTCCCGCCGAGGAGTGGGACATGCCGCTTCCCGTAATTGTGACCGAGCTCGAAATTATCCGGATCTGAAACATTCGCGCCGGCACTGTATAATCCGCACACGGCTCTTCATGGACAACCAAAAATGACTCAGGATGACAAGAAAAAGGCAGCCGCCAGGGCTGCCCTGCAGTACGTTGAGGACGGTCAGATCCTCGGCGTCGGAACAGGCTCGACCGTCAATTACTTCATTGACGATCTGAAGGACATCAAGGACAGGATCAAGGCAGCGGTCTCAAGCTCCATCCGCTCCGCCGAGAGGCTCAAGGCCCTCGGCATCCCGGTCCTCAGCCTCAACGAGGTCGGGACCTTCGACATCTACGTGGACGGGGCTGACGAGATCAACCCCGCGCGCGAGATGATCAAGGGAGGCGGCGCCGCCCTCACCCGCGAGAAGATCGTCTCCCAGGCAGCAAGGAAGTTCGTCTGCATCGTCGACGACACCAAGCTTGTCGATGTCCTCGGGAAGTTCCCGCTCCCGATTGAGGTCATCCCCATGGCAAGGACCCACGTCAAGGCCCAAATCGAGGAGATCACCGGAGGCGAGGCTCTCTGGCGCGAGGGAGTCATCACTGACAACGGCAATGAGATCCTTGATGTGCACGGCCTTAAGATCACGGAGCCTAAGGCTCTTGAGGAGAGGCTCAACCAGATCCCGGGCGTCGTCACCGTCGGCATCTTCGCAAGGCGCCCCGCTGACGTGCTCATCACCGGCACTGACAAAGGCGCGGCAATCAGCTAAAAGGGTTTCCCGTCAGCAGAATGAATGAAGGCAGGCCCCAGGCCTGCCTTTTTCGATCAGGGGTTCCGTTCCCTGCCCCTAGAGCGGCAGGCCGAAGTACATGCAGTAAAGGATGAACTCCGCGGCAGCGGCTATAAGGAGCGCCGGGAGATACAGGAGGTTGCTCCGGAAAATCATTCCGGCCTCGACGCCGTACCTGCCGGTAGCGAGAAGGTTCGCCGCAGAGAACGGCGAGAATGCGCCGCTCACGCCCCAGCCCGTAAGGTAGCTCAGAGCCAGGAACGAGTGGCTCACCTCAGGGAAGACCGTAAGGATCACTGGAGCCGTGGCGCTGATCGTTATGAGCTGGTGGACTCCGAGCGACGAGAGCGCGGTCATCAGCATGACCATGAGCATGGCGGCGACCACGCCGTAGTGGCTCAGGAGATCGCCGATGAACACCGGCGGCCAGGCGCGGAGCACGAGTCCCGCCCCCTCCGCAAGCACCGCGACGCCGAGGTAGAGCATCAGCACGTTGTCGATCTGAATGCAGCCGGCGCCCTTCTTCACCACGTCCCCCGCGGTCATGCCCTTCTTCGGCATGAGGAGGAGCCCCGCGAGCGGGCAGACCACCGCGGTAACCGCCACAACCGGGATCTTCGGCAGCAGGAAATGCCCGGCGAACACGATGATCATGAGCGTCACCGGCATGACGAGCGACATGAAGGTGAGCGGATAGCCGCGCTCACCGTCCGAGATTTTACCCGCCGCGGAGTAGACATAAACAAGGATTAGGCAGACAAGCCCGAGCCCGAGGCCGAACGGCAGCGTGTGCGCAAGCTCCATGTCGGGGAAGAGCGTCATCATGACGGTCGTCGCGACGAAGAAGGGCGACCAGAACGTCGAGGTGTAGAGGGATCTCGCGAGGATCACCGCCTCGCGCGGGGTGAGCTTCCTCTTCCCGTCATCTGAGATCCGGTCGCCGAGGATGATGACAGCGGCCACATTGAGTACCGACGAGAGGAGCGCCCCTGCGACAGTGCTGCCGAACATGCCCTTCCTCCCGTACCAGACGCTGCTGTCAACGCGGGTGCCGTCGCTGTTCTTCTTCGAGTGCGGGAGGAGGCGGAGGAAGCAAACCGAGACAAAGAGCAGGATCATGTTCATCGGGCCGAGGACGACGCCGGAGAACCAGCCTTCGCCGTTGCCGGTCGCAACGGCGACCGCGATGAGCACCGCCCCGACGCCCGCGATGGTCAGGGTCTGGTGCCTTACGGATCTGCTCACCCGCCTGAAAATAAAAACGGCGGCAGCCCAGACGCAGGCGGCGCCCGCCCAGCGGAGGACCAGGGAGAGATCAGGAAAATAATTTCTAAGATAGATCCCCGCAGCCTGGAGGACCATGAAAACGAGAAGCAGAACGCCGTCAGCAACGCGAAGCATAAATTTTACCCGGTAGCAATGAACACTGCAGCGGGAACTGCGGCTGCGCGCGCATTTTAACCGCGGAGGGAAAAGATGGCAAGAGAAAAGTGTGCGATTCGTCACAAAAAAAATCCGGAAAAACTCAAAATATGCACACAGAGCCCGGGGCCCGGAAAAATGCCCCGGAGCGGCATCATTTTCCCGGAAAATAATTTTTTTGCGGCCGGCCCGCAATTTCAAGCTTTTTTAAATTATCAGATATAATTGACATGTTTGTATTTAAAACATAACAGGTTTGATTGCTCATAGTCTTTTCAGGAAAAAATTATGGATCTGATAGGAAAAAAGCAGGCTGATCCGACACAGGACTGGTTCCTGTCGCACTGTCATATTCACAAGTACCCGGCAAAAAGTACAATAATCCATGCCGGCGAACGCGCTGAAACACTGTATTTCATCGTCAAGGGCTCAGTCACCGTTATCGTGAAGGATGAGGAAGGAAAGGAGATGATCCTTTCCTACCTTAACCAGGGTGACTTCATCGGCGAGCTCGGCCTCTTCGACGAGACCGGCGAGCCGGTCCGTACCGCCTGGGTAAAGGCCAAGACACAGTGCGACATTGCCGAGATCTCCTACAAGAAGTTCCGCCAGCTGATCCAGGTCAACCCTGAAATCCTGATGCGCCTCTCAAGGCAGATGGCGCGCCGCCTGAAGGTAACCTCCAGCAAGGTCGGAGGCCTAGCCTTCCTTGACGTCCAGGGACGCATCGCCCGCGAGCTCGTCAAGCTTGCCCACCAGCCTGACGCCATGACCCATCCTGACGGAATGCAGATCAAGATTACCCGCCAGGAGATCGGACAGATCGTCGGCTGCTCGAGGGAGACCGTCGGCAGGATCCTGAAGATGCTCGAGGAAGAGCACCAGATTTCCGCGCACGGCAAGACCATCGTGGTCTACGGAACCAGGTAAATCCTTAAAGGTGCTGAAAGGGGCAGGCGGCAAGAGAATTGCCGCCTGCCTTTTTTTGTATAATAAAAATCTGTTTTTGAATATTTATGCAGTGGAAAAACATATTTATTCAGTATAAAATAGTGCCGCAAGCAGTATTTTGAGTGAGGATTAGAAATGGAAAAAGTAACGAGGGATTGGCAGAACCAGTACATGGTCCCTCTATTCTGCCCTCCGGACTTCATCCCGGTAAAGGGCCAGGGCTGCCACGTCTGGGATCAGGAAGGACGCGAGTACATCGACATCTCGGGCGGCATTGCGGTCAACTCGCTCGGCCACTGCAATCCCGAGCTCGTGAAGGCGCTCACCGAGCAGGCGAACAAAATCTGGCACGTGAGCAACCTGCACACCTCCGAGCCCCTGCTCCGCCTCGCAAAGCGCATCACCGACGCGACCTTCGCCGACGTCGCCTTCTTCTGCAACTCCGGCGCCGAGGCAAACGAGGCTGCGCTCAAGCTTGCGCGCCGCTATGCGCTCAACCACTACGGCCCTGAGAAGGACGAGATCATCTCCTTCGTGAAGTCCTTCCACGGGCGCACCCTCTTCACCGTCTCGGTAGGCGGGCAGGACAAGTACTCGAAGGGCTTCGGCCCCCGCCCCGCCGAGATCACACATCTCCCGTTCAACGACATAAAGGCCCTCGAGGAGCACATCTCAGAGAAGACCTGCGCCGTAATCATGGAGCCTATCCAGGGCGAGAGCGGCATCATCCCTGCTGACAGGGAGTTCATGAAGAAGGCCCGCGAGCTCTGCGACAAATACCATGCGCTCCTCGTCTTCGATGAGGTCCAGACCGGAAACGGCAGGACCGGGTACCTCTATGCCTACATGGCCTACGGCGTGAAGCCCGACATCATGACCACCGCCAAGGGGCTCGCAGGCGGCCTCCCCATCGGCGCGATGATCACAAGGCGCACCGTCGGCGAGAGCTTCACCCCAGGCGTCCACGGCACCACCTTCGGCGGCAACCCGCTCGTCTGCGCAGTGGCTGACAAGGCGCTCTCCATCATCAATACAAAGGAGACCCTATACGGAGTAAAGGAGAGAAGCGGCCTGTTCTTCGAGGGGCTCAACGCCATCAAGGAAAGGACCGGCGTGTTCCAGCTCATCCGCGGCATGGGACTCCTCATCGGCTGCGTGCTTGCTGACAGGTTCGCCGGACACTCAGGCGACTTTGTGCGCCTCGGCTACAAAAACGGCCTCTTCACCCTCGTCGCAGGCCCGAATGTCGTCCGTATCGCCCCGAGCCTCAACATCCCCAAGGAGGATATTGAGGAGGCTCTGAAGCGCTTCGAGAAGACCGCGGAGGAGTTCAGGGATCAGTTCGGAAAAGAGGACTGATTTCAGAGGAGCTCGGAAGAAGGATAAGAAAGCCCGGGCAGATGCCCGGGCTTTTCTGTCAGGCATATTAACCGGGCCTCTTACGGACACCCTGCAGCAGTCCTCTGCCTGCCGAATCCGTACTGCAGGAGATCCCGATCACAGGAAACCAAGCGGGATCAGGGCTTCAGGCAGCCTATCGGCACCACGTATATGCCGTCTTTCCTTCTGTAGGCGTACTTGCCGACTGCTGTCAGAACCATCAGGAAGGAAGGCGCCGGCATCCGCGATGTGTCTATTTTCCCGGCAAGGGACCTGAGGCTCTCAGCGCCCTGTTCTATTTTGGCGTCACCGCCGAGCTTGACCTCGACAAGCGCATATGTTCCGTTGCGCCGGTGGATTACTGTGTCGCACTCAAGCCCGGAGCTGTCCCGGTAGTGATAGAGCTTTCCGTCAAGGGACTCGGCATAAACCCTGAGATCGCGCACAGCCATTGACTCAAACAGCAGGCCGAAAGTCTCGAGATCCTTTATCAGATCACCGGGACCCGCTCCCAAAGATGCGGCGGCTATGCTTGGATCAGCATAATAGCGCGTATCGCTGGTGCGGATGGCAGCCTTGCTCCTGAGATTCGGGTTCCAGGCTTCAAGATCATCCACGACATACAGCCGCTTAAGCGCTCTGATATAGTCGGCTACAGTGTTCTCGTCCAGAGTTTCAGAATCATTGCTCAGCATGTCGGCACGAATCCTTGAATAGGAGACCTGCTGCGCAATGTTCCTGGCAAACGATCGCATCAGCCTCTGCACCCGCATCGGATCTCTTTTTACTCCGTCCACGCGCTGGATGTCACTTTCCGCAACAGCATCAACATAATCAAAAGCCTGATCCAGGGCGATGTCACCGCTGAGCAGAGTGGCTGCAGGCCAGCCTCCCCTGCAGGTTAGAAACGCTATATCGTCGATGTCCAGGCTGTTGTTCTGCACATCTGATATCTTTCCGTCAAACAAATCCTGAATGCTGACTGTGCCGTTGGATTCACCAGACTCATAGAGGCTCATGGGACGCATCCTCATCCGGCATATTCTTCCGGTGCCGGTGTGAACAGTCGCATCAGCGTCCGGCAAGACCGATGAGCCGGTAAGTATGAACTGAGAAGGAAGCCCGCGGATATCAACAGCGCATCGTACCGCGTCCCACAGTGCGGGAATAGTCTGCCACTCATCAATAAGACGAGGAACATCTCCTTCAAGCAGCTTCTTTGAGCTTATCCCAACCATATTGAGGCTTTCCCTGAGCACATCAATGTCGCCAAGATCCAGGATGCTTTTTGACTGCTGTCTGGCAGTCGTAGTCTTCCCGCACCATTTAGGGCCTTCTATAAGAACTGCTCCCTTTCCTGCAAGCCTGCGGGAAAGCATCTGATCTGCTATTCTTTTTTTGTACATATTTGGTTATCTTTCCTCTCATAATGATTTTCAATATAGTTAAAACATACTCGTGAATCAAACCGTTT
>DEHC01000088.1:28579-28731 GCA_002351705.1 Gammaproteobacteria bacterium UBA2810
AGCAGATTTGTACGGCTTTCGGCCGTAAGGCAGATGATCCGCATCATAAACAGTGTTTTCACCCGCCACTGACTTCATTTCTGATCTTACATTCGGCGAAAAACTGGCCAACCGCGCTTACCGGATACAGCCATGTAACCCAGACTCCGTAG
>DEHC01000088.1:28784-28998 GCA_002351705.1 Gammaproteobacteria bacterium UBA2810
GGGTTTTGATGAATTCTGCTGGCAAAGCTTCATACCATGCGGCCTGGAGGAAGGGAGACCTGCCGCCCTGTTCTGACAGGCCCCGGCAACTGCCGGAGCCTGCTGTGACGCTGCCGGAATCATTCACCGGCGCGGTATGGTTTTAAATGGTCATGAAGTCTGACTCGTCATCGCAGGCTCTCTGGAATGCTCTCGCGCGGAGCGGCTCCTTCTG
>DEHC01000086.1 GCA_002351705.1 Gammaproteobacteria bacterium UBA2810
GATTATTCCTGACGAGCACGTCCGCAAAGGAGTCAAAGAACCTGCTGTAAAACTCCGGTCCGCTGAACCCGTCCCCCGCGTCTGCCCTGAGCCATTTGCGGGCCTCGGCGGGATCCTTCCTGACTCCGTTTCCCGTGCTGTACATCATGGCAAGGGCGAGCCTTGCAGGCCCGAAGCCGCGCTCAGCCGCCTTCCGGTACCACTTTGCCGACTCCTCATGATCCTCCGGGACTCCTGTTCCGAAAAAGTACAGGCGCCCGAGGTTCGCCATGGCCTCGGCATTGCCCTGATCGGCCGCATCGCGGTACAGGCTCAGCGCCTCGCCCAGATCTTTGCTGACTCCGGTTCCGCGCTCGTACAGGAAGGCAAGGGTGTTCTCCGCCTCGGAGTCGCCCTGCGAGACAGCCTCGCGGCACCACTTCAGTGCCTCGGCATCATCCCTCAACGGGCTGTCTTTGTCCGAATATATGCGCGCCAGGCTCTTCTGCGCAGGGAGAATTCCGTCCTCCGCGGCCTTACGGTACCATTTCACGGCCTCTTCCAGATTCTTCGTGACTCCCCTGCCGGAACAGTACATGTCACCGAGGCAGTCCGCCGCGTCAGACGAACCGTGCCCTGCGGCCTTCATTAACCAGGAGAAAGCCTTCTTCTCATCCCTTCTGACGCCCTGCCCGAGAAGGTACAGGCAGCCGATCCCGAGCTCGCCCTCCGCGCTCTCCTGCTCCGCGGCCTTTCTGAACCACTTCATGGCCTCACTGAAATTCTGCGCGGTGCCATGCCCGCTGCGGTAGAGCTCGCCGAGCCCGCTCTCGCCTGCGGCGAAGCCCTGCTCCGCGGCCTTCCGGTACCACCTGAAGGCCTCTCCATAATCCTGCCTGACGCCGAATCCGCTCACGTACAGCCCGGCAAGGCTGCTCATGGCAGGGGCGAACCCATTCCTCGCCGCCATGCGGTACCAGCCGGCACCAGCCTCAGGGTCATAATCGGTAAAATGGCCGATAAGGCACATCGAGCCCATCAGCAGCTGCGCGTGCACATCGCCGCGCTCTGCGAGCTTCCGGCAGTTCTCAGCCTCCTCCGCGCTCTCTGGCATGCGATCTGCAGGAGGAAGGGCCTCATCAGGGGACTCTCCGGCTCCCGCTGAGGATGGCTCCGGAGCTGCCGGTACGGTTACGCTGTCAGTGAGCCCCAGCGCAAAGCAGGCTGAGTCGGCGGCATAGCGGGCAAGATCCCTGCTGAAATGCCCCTTTGAGGCAAGTGCCCTGCTGATCCTCTCCGCACATGCGGGATATGAGGGCTTATCCTTCCCCCGGCCGCAGAGCTCCTTCCCGCACTTCTGGGAGACGAATTCCCGCATCACGTCCCGCATCTCCGGAATTTCCCCGAAGGCGTCAAGGCCGTCAAGCTGATCCAAAAGAGTCTTCTTCTGCAGTGCGATATATCCCGATTCCCTGCAGAGCCTCTGCAGCGCGTCATGGAGCTTCATTTTCGGTCCTCTCTTCTCTGACTGTTCCTATTTCTCCGGCGCGGAGCCGGCTCCTCATTATCCATTTTTTCCGGCATTATTTCTGACACAGTACAGTGCAGTCCCCGGAGAGCGCCTATCCGCCCGGAGCGGCCGCAGAGCCGCAGCCATAGTGAGCCTCCGCGCAGGAGCTGCTTTGTCTTTCCCTGAAATCCATGACAGGTGTTGACAGGCGCTAAAGAGCGGCGTACCATGCCCAAAGGCGCCAGGCGTGATGCCCGGCTCAGTGTTCAGCAGTTTTTCAGGAGGTCTCAGGCTTTCAGGGTTTTTCAGTTAATATAGCAGCAAATCAATAATTAAAGTCAAAATTTCAATATATTCTCAAGTCAAATTTTCAATATTGCAAAGAATTCAAGTCAGAATAAGCATTCAAAGATTCAAGCATTAAGCATCAAGTCATTTAATTATTAATTCACTTAAAAGAATCAGATAAAGAAATTGCGCCGTCCGCCCCTGGCGTACGTCCGCCTGTGCTTTTCTGTCACAGAAATCAGCCCTCCCTCTGGCATATTGTGCCATAGGCGGCAGTCTGCGCATCACGGCATAGGCGCGTCACCGGGGCCAGCGTCGCAGGGACCGGCCCTCGCATGCTCTTAAAAGGCTGCGCGGCCGGAATCGGCTGCCCGAGGCGGCCATTTCATAAGCATCCGCCGGCACATGCCGGCAGCTCTGGAGGTTTTATGGCCCAGAAGATTTTCAACATGACCCCGTATGAGGCCGTCTTTTTCCACCCATGCTTTCACGAGTATGAGATCAGCATCCCGTCATCCGGCGTGATCTCCACATCAGTGCCAGAGGGCAGCAGGCCCTCTGGCTTCATCGGCTGCGTCCCCGAGTGGGATGCCGGCTCCATGAGGCCCGAAGGAGTGCCTGAGCACCTTGAGGACGGCGCGGTCTACATCGTAACCCCAAGTGCGGCGATCGCGCTGAAGGCTGCCGGGTATGACATGAGCCGCTTCCGCCTGGTGGACGGCGCAAGGCTCTCTGAGAGCTCTGAGGGCAGCGCCGGTCCGCGCTTCTCGCTCCGCGGGACAGGGCTTGCCCGGATCATCTGACGAGCCGCGTCATCCGGCATGGAAAGGCGGCCCCTCTCAGAGGCTGCCATCGAACATCATTCAAGGCCGGCAGGCGCCGGCCGATTTGGAGGTTTTTATGACCGAAAGAATCATCCGCAGGACCGTCAACCTGACACCGTACACGGTCAGGACTGACAGCATTTTCCCCGGTGTTAAGGAGAGCATCCCGTCATCAGGCACCGTTACGCTCATGGCAGTGAGCTCGCCCGCTGACCAAGGCCGCCGCAGCAGGTGGGATCCGGAGTCCTTTGTCCTCTCCGGCGTTCCCGAGGAGCTGGACGATGAGGCGGTTTACATCGTAAGCCCCTCAGTCATGGGGGCGCTCAGGGCCGCAGGGTACGACATGAGCCGCTTCTGCGCTGCGGACAGCGTCTCGCCTGAGGTATCGGACGGGCCGGCTGCGAGCCTCAGCTGCAGCGCGCTCAATCACCTGCAGTCAGAGGATGCCCGCTGACAGAGCCCGCGGGCCTGCTTCACGGCCCGCTTTTCAGAAATCATTGAAGGCCGGCGCCACGCCGGCTCAAAGGAGGCAGTATGCCTGACAGGAAGATCATCAACATGACCCCGTACGAGGTCGAGCTTTTCAGCCCAATCAATATGAAGAGGGTCCGCATTCCGTCCCTGGGCGAGATCAGGGGCCGCGCATCGAGGAGCGCAGAGCCTGATGAGTTCGCAGGAGAGATCCCCGGCTATGCAACCGAGTCACTGAGGCCCATCGGCGTGCCCGCAAGGCTTGAGCCTGATGCTGTCTACATCGTTACCGGCGGCGCGGCGGCAGCCCTCAGGGAGGCCGGCTACGACATGAGCCGCTTCCGCCTGGTGAGCGGCGCGGTCCTCCGCTCAGAACCGTACGGCGCCGGGCAGCGCTGCTTCATTGAGGGCAGCGGGCTCGCCAGGATTGCCTGAAAGGCGCTGCTGACAAAGCAGTAATGCATGGCGGCCTCGATCTGAGGACACCGTCAAAAGAGCTTAAGGCCGGCATAATGCCGGCTTTTTGCAGCCCTGCACTGCCCAGGATGTTCCTCCCGGCCCGCCATTGGGGAGCAGCATGTCACAGGGGAAGGACTCTCCATGCGCCATTCTGCCCGGAAAGACTTCGTACGGCACCCGCCATGGGATCCTCCGAATCCTTATTTTGAGAGATATATGTCATACCTTTACAGCTTTTGAACACCCGCATCTGATTTTGCTACTTATATCTCATTTATGAAGGTTTATGCCATTAAAATAAAGACAGGCTTTTGAAATGGAGAACCTCATGAAGGGAAAGCTCAAGGTCAACCTGCACCTCACCCAGGCCTGCAACTACCACTGCCGCCACTGCTTCGCCATGTTCCCGGAGCCGCGCGACCTGTCGCCCGAGCGCTGGAAGGACATCATCAGCGACCTTGCGGAGAGCGGCCTGGTCAGCGCCATCAACTTCGCGGGCGGCGAGCCGGTGTTCTGCCGCGGGTTCCCTGAGATCGTCTCCTTTGCCCATGATAAGGGCTTTCTTCTCTCCATCATCACGAACGGCTCGCTCCTGAGGAATGAGAAGCTCTTTCCCCGCGAGCTCTTCCCCATGATCAGCATGTTCGGCTTCTCCATTGACAGCCTGAATTACGACACTCTCCGGAGGATCGGAAGGTACGACAGCAGGGGAAACATCCTCGGCAGGCAGGGATTCATCGACACCGTAAGGCTCATCAGGGAATGCAGTCCCAGTGCTTCCATCAAGATCAACACCGTTGTCTCGAAGCTCAACTGGAACGAGCGCCTCGTTGACATCGAGGAGGAGGTGCCCGTCAGCAGGTGGAAGTTCCTGAAGATGAAGGTATTCGAGACGAATGGCTTCTCCAACAGGGACCTTGCGGTAACAGAGAGCGAGTTTGAGTCATTCGTGAGGAACAACCGCCGCAGGTACGGGGAGACGGTGGTCGAGAGCACCATGGAGCGCTCCTACCTCATCATCGACAACGCGGGGAACCTCCTCGACAACCGCGGCGACTCCTACACGATCATCGGTAACCTCCTCGAGGAGCCCTTCGGCGAGCACCTCTCACGCTTCAGCCTTGATGACCGGGAGTACTCAAGGCGCTACGCAGAGGCAAAATGAGAGCTTCGCTCAGGACTCCATGAGGCCGCGCAGGCAGCATCATCCTGAGGAGCATGCAGCCTTCTCTCCCGGGGACGCGTCTCCGGGCCCTAACACATCCATCTCCCGGAATCCTTATATTGCATGGGGTTCCGCATGCGTGCGCTCAGGGCAATAATGGCGCCTTATAATACGCTCACCTTGTGAACAGAACAGAATGGTGTCCTGATGAGCTCCGTAGACCGCA
>DEHC01000068.1 GCA_002351705.1 Gammaproteobacteria bacterium UBA2810
ATAACAGAAGATAATCAGGATGTGTTCTACTTCATCATCAGAAAGGCAGATGGCAATACCAAGGTCTATGGTGATCTCGGCCCGTATGAGATCACCCCCGGCCGCGTGCTGATTGTCGGCGGAGCTGAGGCTAGCGTATTCAATTCCGTATCCGATGCCTATGCCGCTCTTACCGGCACCCCTTCATCTGATGACCCAGGTGCTGCCGGCGAGGCTGTGGCTGGTAAGGTTTCGATTTATGTCCACGCTTCCGGCAAAACTGCTGACGAGCTGAAGACCCTTACCCTCTATACCTGGGAAGACGGCAACATTGAGGGAACCTCGACTGTCTGCAAGGGCGAGGACGGATGGGGCTGCACCAAGATTACCCCGGAAAGCACCGACGACGGACTTGCGGTATTCCGCCTTCCGATCGTTGACGAGGCCGGCACCTTCAACTTCATTGTAAGAACTGCTGACAATGCCACCAAGACCGCAGATCTGTCAGGTGACGTATCCTCAACTCCTATCAACGTAACCTGGGATACAACGAGCAATGAGGGCGGTTCGGCAAAGCAGTCAAGCTCCGGCAGCTCACTTGCCCCGAAGGACGCTGCTGCAATCTGGATTGACAAGGACACCATTGTCTCGACCACCAAGCTCAGCTACGCAACCACCGACTACGCAAGACTCTATACCGGAAGCAGCGATGATGCCGTTACCGGAAAGGGCGAGGACGGCAACGTCGACGGCAAGTACATCAACCTCGAGGCCGGCACGCTTTCCACTGCTGAGGCGACCGCCTACCCTGAGCTCGCGAAAGGCGTCGAGTCAGGCGAGTATTCAGTCTGGACAATCCCTGAGGATCAGCGCGATACCGCAAAGAGCTGGCTAAAGAAGGATCTTGTATTTGCAGGAATCAACAAGAGCAACGCGCTCACCCAGTTCTCCAAGGTTCAGCCTGCCGGCGCTATTGATGACTACTACGGCGTTGACGCCTTCACCAATTACAGAGGCAAGCAGCTCGGCGCAGTGGTTGAGAACGGCAAGGTTACCTTCAAGCTCTGGGCTCCTACCGCAAGGAGCGTCTCCGCTGTCCTCTATGCAAAGGACAAGACCCTGATCAAGGAAGTTCCTCTTGCAGAGGATGAGACCGGAATGTGGACTGCAGAGTCTGCTGACGCCAAGGCAAACGAGACCTACTACCGCTTCAAGGTCAAGGTCTACCGTCCTGACACCATGAAGGTTGCGGAGTATGAGGTCACTGACCCGTACTCACTCGCACTCTCCACCAATTCCGAGTACAGCCTTGTCGCAGATCTTGACGCTGATGAGACCAAGCCTGCCGGATGGGACGGTGATGAGCCTGCGCATTCCCAGGCTACGCATCAGGATCTTGCCTCCATCGCAGTCACCGAGACCCATCTCCGCGACATCACTGTTGGCGAAGACAAGGGCATCGATGCCAAGTACCAGGGCAAGTACCTCGGACTCACACAGACCGATTCCAAGGCCGTTAGCCACCTTAAGGCTCTCTCTGACGCCGGCATGACCCATATCGAGCTCCTCCCGATCTATGACTTCTCGACAGTTAACGAGACTGGCGAGACCATCGATCTCAATACCACCTGCGCCAAGGCAAAGGAGATTCTGAAAAGCGACAAGGATGTCTGCACAGCTGATACTGTTGGAGCAGCACTTATCGCCCTCTCCGGTTCTGATATCAAGACCAACGATCCTTCGACGACTCACGGCGTCAGCGATCTCCTTGCCAAGATCAAGAACAACGACAGCTACAACTGGGGTTACGATCCGTTCCATTACGGCGTACCAGAGGGATCCTACGCTACGGATCCTGAGGGACTCCAGAGAACTGTTGAGCTCCGTCAGATGATTGAGTCGCTCCATAAGGACACCAAGCTCAATGTTGTCATGGATGTGGTCTACAACCATACCGACGGCGCAGGCGATCCGACCAAGAACTCCACTTCCGTACTGGATGCAGTTGTGCCCTGGTACTACAACCGTCTTGACATTGTCTCCGGCGGCGTCAAGGCTGCAACCTGCTGCAAGGACTCCGCATCCGAGCACAAGATGTTCCAGAAGCTCATGGAAGATACCCTCGTAACCTGGGTTGACAAGTACCATATCGATGCCTTCCGCTTCGACCTCATGGGCTATATCCCCAAGGATGTAATGCAGGAGACCCTCAAGAACGTCAAGGACAGAACCAAGAAGGATGTATTCTTCTTCGGCGAGGGCTGGGATCCGGATGGCTCTGCTTCCGCAAAGTTCACCGCATCGACTCAGAAGACCATGGGCGGCACCGGCATCGGAACCTTCAACGACCGTATCCGCGATGCAGTCAGGGGCGTAGGGCCGTTTGACCACGCCGGCAAGACCGACGAGGACGCACAGAACTTCATGCTCACCAAGAAGGGCTTCGCCACCGGCATGTGCACCTCTGCTGATGTAACTGCTGACGGCAAGGATGCCCGCTGCTCCGAGCTCGGAACTACCGGTGATGATGCCTCCAGCAGCGCGAACAAGTCCTTTGCCCGCAAGAGAATGGACTGGATCCGCGTCAGCATGGCCGGCGGTATCAAGACCTTTGAGTACACTGACTATGCAGGAAACACCGCTCAGGGCGACAATGACGGCTACTGGGGCAGCCCGGTCGGCTATACCGAGGAGCCGTACGAGACCATCAATTACGTTTCGAAGCACGATAACGCCACCCTGTTCGATCTCATCACCTACACCTCGACCGGCGGCACCGACATGAAGCTGCAGACCCGCCAGCAGGCTCTCGGGCTTGCGACCGCAGTCCTCGGCCAGGGCGTGTTCTTCGACCAGCAGGGATCTGATCTGCTCCGCTCCAAGTCCTTTGAGAACGACTCCTACAACTCCGGCGACTTCACCAACGCTGTCAACTACAACGATGATGAGACCAACGGCTACGGCAACGGCTACTCGAACGAGTCCAAGGACGCTGACGACTGGTATGCTGTAAAGCAGCTCTATGCAGCTACTGCAAAGGATCCCAAGGCCTACAACGCCGGCCTCCAGGGCAGGAAGCCTGAGATGAAGGCGTTCTACCAGGAGCTCCTCAAGATCAGAAGCACCTACAAGGACTTCATCAGCCTTGGAGATTCCGAGCTCATCAAGAACGATGTCAAGTTCCTCAACACCGGCGACAAGCAGATTGTCGGCCTGATTGCCATGGAGATTACCACCACCGAGGGCAAGCTCCTTGTCGCAATCAACGCAACGCCTGACAAGCAGGATCTGACCAAGCTCAAGGCCGATGCAGGCTACACGCTTGTTCCTGTGCAGACCGAAGCCGGTGAGAATTCGATCTCCTACTACAGTGCTGCTTCAACCGTCTCCGCTGTACAGCCCTGGTCGGTTGCGGTATTCAAGAAGTAACCAGATCCCGGTTTGAGACTGTGAACTGAGTGAATGCGGGGGCGCAGAAATGCGCCCCTTTTCCATTTTAAATTATGGCAATTTATGCGGCAGAGCCCGTCATGGGGCCCCTGTGCTAAAATTGAAAAAAATCGAGGTGATTCATGCATATTCATATTCTCGGCATCTGCGGTACCTTCATGGGCGGCATCGCCCTCATAGCGCGCGAGCTCGGCTTCAAAGTCACCGGCTCGGACAAGAATGTCTATCCTCCCATGAGCGACGAGCTGAGGCGCGAGGGTATTGAGATTACCGAGGGCTACGGCGAGGAGCAGCTCCATAATCTGCCTGATCTCATCGTGGTCGGCAATGCCATGAAGAGAGGCATGCCCGTCATCGAGTACATGCTGAACAAGGGGCTTCCCTATACCTCGGGACCCGGATTCATCGAGGACTATGTAGTCCCGGGCCGCGATGTAGTCGGCATCGCCGGAACCCACGGCAAGACCACCACCTCGTCGATGGTCGCCTGGATCCTCGAGAAGGCCGGGAAGAAGCCAGGCTTCCTTATAGGCGGCGTGCCGGAGAACTTCGGCATCTCCGCGAGGAAGGGCGAGGGTCGGCTCTTCGTCATCGAGTCTGACGAGTACGACACCGCGTTCTTCGACAAGCGCTCGAAGTTCGTCCATTACCATCCGGTAATCCAGATCCTGAACAACCTCGAGTACGATCACGCCGACATTTTCCCGAACCTTGAGGCAATCAAGGTCCAGTTCCACCACCTCGTAAGGACAATCCCGGGAAGGGGCTCGGTTGTTGTCCCGGATCCTGATGAGGCGCTTGAGGACGTAATCTCGAGAGGGCTCTGGAGCAATCTCGTGAAGGTCGGCTTTGACCACGGCGAGTGGACATACAAACTTCATGCGGAGGACGGCTCGGAGTTCGAGGCGTTCCATAACGGCGAGTCCATCGGCACGGTGAAGTGGCCGCTCATCGGGCTTCACAATGTGAAGAACGCGCTCATGGCGATTGCCGCGTGCGCGGCCGAGCCTGCCGGCGTTGATCCGAAGGACTCTGTACAGGCTCTCTGCTCCTTCGAACCGCCGCTCAGGCGCATGGAGTACAAGGGCGAGTTCGCCGGAGTGAGGCTCTACGATGACTTCGCCCACCATCCGACCGCCATCAGGACCACCATCCACGGACTCCGCGAGAAGATCGGGAAGGACGCAAGGCTTATCGCGGTCCTGGAGCCCCGCTCCAACACCATGAAGCTCGGCGTGCACCGGAAGACCCTTGCGGGATCTTTGGAGGAGTCCGACATCGCGTTCGTCTTCGCGCCAAAGGATCTACCCTGGAATACCGACGAGCTCGCCGAGGGGGCGCCGGTTCCCCTTCATGTATTCCATGACTTTGATCAGATGCTTGAGGCGGTTGTGAAGGAAGCGAGACAGGGCGACACCATCCTCACCATGAGCAACGGCGGCTTCAACGGCATCACGAAGAAGCTCCCTGAGGCACTCAGCAGAAAGGCCTGATTTTGGACGCTCTATCGGTCAGGGAACTCAGCAAGGTCTACAAGGGCGGCGTGAAGGCGCTCGACGGAGTGAGCTTTTCCGTCGGTGAGGGCGACTTCTACGCGCTACTTGGGCCGAACGGCGCAGGGAAGTCCACGACGATAGGCATCATTGCGGGGCTCGTGCGGAAGACCTCCGGCACGGTGAGCGTCTTCGGGCGCGACCTTGACAGCAGCACCATGGCGGCAAAGAGCCTCATCGGGCTCGTGCCGCAGGATTTTGACTTCAGCCAGTTCGACAGGGTCTTTGACGTGGTCGTGAACCAGGCGGGGCTCTACGGCATGCGAAGGGCTCTCGCGAGGCAGCGCGCCGAGCAGATCCTGAGGCGCGTCGAACTCTGGGAGAAGAGGAACGCCGAGACCCGCGAACTCTCCGGCGGCATGAAGAGGCGCCTCCTCATCGCGCGGGCACTAGCGCACAACCCGAAGCTCCTTATCCTTGACGAGCCGACCGCGGGAGTTGACATCAATGTCCGGCGGGCGACCTGGGATCTTCTCAGGCTCATCAACCGGAGCGGCACCGCGATAATCCTTACGACGCACTACCTCGAGGAGGCGGAGACACTCTGCCGGAGCGTCGGCATCATCAACCACGGGCGGATCGTAACTTCCACAACCATCGATGATCTGATGTCGCTTGCCGAGAAGGAGGACATCATCCTCTACTCGGACTCCGCAATCCCCACAGAGGCAGCGGAGCGCCTCGGAGGAACTCTCGTCGGGGCAAGGACCATGGAGCTCTCGGTCGCGCACTCGAGGGGGCTCAACTCGGTCTTTGCCGAGCTTGACTCCATGGGCGTGAGGATCATCGGCATGAAGAACCGCCTCAACCGCCTCGAGAGCCTCTTCATGCACCTCACGGGAGGCGAGGCGAAGAGCAGCGCTCCCGCGGAGGATGATCCGGTATTCGGCGGGGATGCGGCAGAGGGAGATCGCGAATGAAGAGGAGAAGCCTTCTGGTCTCATACCAGACCATAGTCATCCGCGAGGTCACGCGCTTCACAAGGGTCTGGCTCAGGACGCTCATTCCTCCCGCAGTGACGACCGGGCTCTATTTCATAATATTCGGGACGCTCATGGGCGAGCGCATAGGGAGCATGGACGGGCTCCCCTACAGCGACTTCATGATGCCGGGACTCCTGATGCTCTCCGTCGTCCTCTGCTCCTATACAAATGTGGCATCGAGCGTGTTCAGCTCCCGATTCCAGCATTACCTCGATGAGATCCTTGTTGCTCCCATCCCTGACTTCGTGGTCATCTCCGGGTTCATCACGGGAGGCGTCATCAGGGGCATGATGATCGCGGTAATCGTGCTCGCGACGTCCGCCATGTTTGTTGACATCTCGGCCTGGTCCTGGTGGCTTGTCATGCTGACGCTCTTCCTATCCTCGGTTCTCTTCTCGGCGGCGGGGCTCGTGAACGCGCTTTTCGCGAAGAACTTCGATGACATCAGCATCATCCCTACTCTCATACTGACGCCGCTTATCTACCTCGGGGGAGTGTTCTACCCCGTGTCGATGCTACCGGAGAAGTGGCAGGCTGTAACGGCCCTGAACCCGCTCTTCTACGTGATAAACGCCACGAGGGCAGGCTTCTCGGGGCACTGTGACACCAGCATCGCCTTCGCGTTCGGCGTTACGCTTGTTTCGGCCGCCGCGATGTTCCTCCTCGCGCTCTGGCTCTTCCACCGGGGCACCGGAGTAAAATCCTGAGCAGTTTTCACTTTCACAGTCCAATATTCACCGGAGTCCGGAGATGAGTTTGAAAAGCCTTTCCGCTGCCATCCTTTCAGTATCAGTTCTTGCGCTCCCGGTACTCTCCGGCTGCTCGTCTGTCCCGGAAAACGCGGCAGGGCAGTGCGCGGAGTGCCAGACGCTCCGCGGGACAGGACTTCAGGTGAGCTCCTACCGCTTCGAGGGCAAGGCCGGAGTGAGGAAGAGCGGCCCTGACGGAGGCAGTGCCTCGTTCCGCTTTGTCTGGACCGGCACCTCGAGGGGCAGCCTCTCCTTCCGCGGCGTGCACTTCACCGGAAAGTCCTTTGAAATCTCCGCGGGGACGGGCGGGACCTTTGTGAGGGACACTGACGGGACGGTAACGGAGTTTGACTCGGAGGCGGCGCTCGAGAAAAGGTTCGGCGTGCCCCTCAGGAAGCTCTCCTCCTGGGCGATGGGGAACGGCGAGGGGGCAGACGCGAAGTACGAGGGCGATCACCTCAAGTCGCTCAAATCCGGAGCCTGGCAGGCGGAGTTCGTGTCATACGGGAATTTCGGAGGGCTGGATCTCCCGAGGGAAATCACCTTAAAGGGTGACGGCTCCTTCGTGAAGGTCATGATCTCAAAGGCGTCATTCGTCCTTGAGGACGGCTCCGAGCGGGGCGGCAGCGCGGCAGGGGAGTGACAGCCTGCCGGAGCCTCTCTTCCGCGCATGAGTGAAGCCGCTCATGCTGACATCTCCTTTTTTCCTGTCCCTGCCGGACGCATCATGCTCCAGACTTTCCGGATGGATCGGCAGTTCTGACTCAAATTTTAGGATTTGTTAAAAAACAAAT
>DEHC01000023.1 GCA_002351705.1 Gammaproteobacteria bacterium UBA2810
TCATATATGATCTCGCCCTACTGCTGAGATGGTTTCGGACAGCATCAAGGCTTTCGTCGAGCACAATGTCGACCTCGCAAGGAATGTCATTGCACGCGACGACAAGGTCGATGCGCTTTACCAGAATGCCAAGTCCTCAATCATCAAGATGATTACCGACAACCCGGGCAACGGCGGCAGCGCCCTTGAGCTGATGAATGTCGCGAAGTATCTCGAGCGAATCGGCGACCATGTCTGCAACATCGCGGAGTGGGTCATCTTCGCCGAGACCGGCATCCATGAGGATATTCCTCACGGCAAGGGAGCCAAGAAGACAGTCTGAGCAAGACTGCCTCAGGGCAGTGATTGCACATTAGCAGCGTCCGCAGCGGGTATTGTCCTTCCCACTGCGGGCGCTTTTTTTTGAGCGCGTTTTCCAAGGCTGCTGCAGGTCTGTGACATTTGGCACATATCTGCGGATTTTGTGATTAAAATCAGATTTCAGAGCGCACAGCAATGTTTTATGCGCTAAAATCTGCACAAATTATGTTGTGAATGGCGGCTTCGCCGTCAGGCTGAGACCGCGCAGGAGATTCAACTATTATGAAATTCACGGGATTCAGAAACGCAGCAGCAGGCTGCTTCATTGCCGTTATGGCTGCCGGTGTTCCGGCAGCGGCCGAGGCCGGCATGTACTACGCCGGAACGTCTAACAACTGGACGTTCCAGCCGATGAACTATGACAATTACGCCAATGCCTGGTACATCGATCTCTATCTTTCCGGAAACGGCGACAACGGCGGATCCCAGCGCTTCAAGGTGACTGACAGCCCGGACTGGAACCACAGGGTGTGGGGAACCTCAGGCGGCAGATCCCTCTGCACGGATCAGAACCGCTGCGGCGACATCAGGCTTGACGGATACGGGCAGCACAGGCTTTATGTCGGCCGCCACGGAAGCTGGTGGCGCCTCGACGGAAACGGGAACGGCTACAATAACGGGGACAGCTACTACGGAAATAATGGATCGGCATCGACCTACAACGCTGGTCAGCTCTATTACGCCGGCACCTCGAACGGCTGGTCCTTCACTCCGATGAACAGGAACGGAAACTCCTGGTACGTTGACGTCTACCTTTCCGGAAACGGCGACAACGGCGGATCCCAGCGCTTCAAGATAACCGACAGCAGCGGCTGGAACGGCAATGTCTGGGGAAGCACCGGCGGCAGAAGGCTCTGCAATGATCAGAACCGCTGCGGCGACATCAGGATAAACGGCCAGGGGCAGTACAGAATCACTGTTTCCGGCAACAAATGGTCAGCCAGGCGCATTGACGGCAGGGGAAACCGCCGCTATAACAATAACAACTACAATTACAACAATAACGGCTATTATGACGACGGCTACTACGACAACGGCGGAGCAGCGTCTGATACCCTTGACAGAATCGAGAACAGCCGCCCTGTAAGAAAGCTCCGGGACGGAGTGCGTATTATTGATGATGTCAGTTCCCTCTTCGGAGACTGATTTTGTCTGCGCCGGAATGGGGCCGGCGCATTTTCCGGAACATGGCAGGCGGTTTTCTGCCTCCATGTTCCTTCCTGAAACCACGATGCAATAACAGCATCCTTTTCAAGGCACCTGCTCATGTCCAATGACCTGTTAGCTTCTATATTGTACCCTAGCCACGCTACTAATAACGCAATGCACTTCGCGGAAGAACGCGGTATGTGGCCGCTCTGGTTCATTCCATCGAGTGCAGTCGAGGGGTTTTTGAAGTCTATGATAAGACACGAAAAGGCGACCGTAACACAGGTACGGTTTGACCAGGACGGGAAGTTACGTTCGGTGGACATTGAAATTGCTCATCCTCATGAGGGCGATTTCGTCAAGGTGTACTTCGAGGGCTATAAAAGACTGGAGCTTGTCGGCGGGTACACTCCGATCATCGCTGAGCTGTGCAGCAATATGAGCTATGCGAGGGACGGATCAATTATTACGCTGAGCAAATATATCATTGAGCAGGTAGCGAAAAAATGTAATGTGTCTGTTTCGAACGTGCGTAATTTGATCACAAAGCTTGTGAAGTTTGACATTTTCCGCAGACTTGCACTGAACACTTACCAGGTGAACCCGCATGTGATTGCGAAGGGTTACGAATCTGAAGTCATGAAGCTGCGCAGGCAGTTTGACGATCCGAACAATCCGCTCTCCGGCATTGTCATCAGGGATCCAGTGCAGAATAATGATGTTGCGGCCGTTGTTATGGCCTTCCCGGATGGAGAGAAGATGTCCGTCAATGCAAATGATCTTACTGAATTTCTGAAAGATCATGGCTATCCAGTTGACAGGCACGCTGATTTCACGCCTGTCTGAACTTTTATCTGAGCTCTTAACTGTCATCAAAGCACTGGGAAACCGGTGCTTTTTTGTTTTGCGGAGGAAAAATGAAATTTACCATTGAAAAACCGGGTCATACATTGACAGCAGATGATGTGAGATTGACCTTTGACAAACTGGCTAAAGCGTTTGCTGGGTACGGCCTGCATATGACGAGTATTGCGTGCGACATCAGCTTTGTAGATGACTACGGAAATGAAGCAGACTTGGTCAAGGAACAAAAACCAGCAATTGAGGTTGAATCAGATTTGCCTGCTGCACATTCAGAACAACCGACTGAACCGACGAAATTCACCCCAGTCTGACAGCGCGCGGCAGCGCCATGCTCGCATCTAGCCCGGACCGAGGCCGTAGGCCGCAGGTTCGCGGCGGGTCCTTCCCGGATCCTGCGAGCGCCCCGGAGGGGCCGAGCGGGATCCGCTCCTCGGGTCTCAAACCCTCTCAGATTTCGCACAGACGTGTCTTTGCTCTCAGACATACATCTGTACTGAACACTCCGGAAAACCTCAACAGCGCGATTCCTGACGCAAAAGAAAGGTGTTCTCAAGCACCGGCATTTCCTTTCGGCTGCTTTCAGTATTCTGCGCCTGCGGCGCGGTGGCCTGGGAAGTGCGGGGCAGTCAGGCTCCGCCCGAGCACTGTTCCAGTCCTCTGCCCTGAAAAGTCTGGGCTGGTGTCCGGAGACTGGCCGGCAGCCTCCAGAAACAGCAAAAAGGAGAGTATATACCGCAGTAAGGCGGCGGAACGCCTGAATCGGACAGCCGACGCACCAGTCGCGCGCAACGCGGGAGTTCAGGAGCCCGCAAGCCATCACGCTGCACCGTAAGCCAGGAGCCCGCAAGCCATCACGGGACCGACGAACTGATACTCTGCGCGTTAGGACGGTCGACAACTGTGGGCAACGCGGTGCCGTTCCGCGGCTGTCCACAGCTGTTGGCCGGCGGCAGTACGGTTGCACATCGCTGCAACTCTGTGCGGGTCCTGGGCTTCCTGCTTCGACAGCCCTCTCCTTTGTGCGGGCTCACACGGCAGACGCGGGTCCTGAGCTCACGCTGACTGTTGCGTGCGCTGGTGCAGGAGTGCTGGACGACTCCTGCTGAGCTCAGCCCAAGCACCGGGCCGGGCCCGGACAGCGTTCAGTCCCTGTCTTCCTGTGTGTAGGTCGGGATCTCGGAGAAGTTCGAGGGACAATGATAAGATGTTTGCGACGAGATCTAAAAATCGCCTTAGAACAAATATTTATCGAAATTGCATTCCTATATTTTAGGAATCCTGCTCCTAAAATACAGGAATCCTACTCCTAAAATTTAGGAATCTGGAACGGATTTTGCGAGTAAAATCACATTTTTATGCCAGTTCGGTGACTGTCTAAATAATGTTTTAGATGCTGTTTCCCGCCCCATATTTTCGGACTGATTTTTCAAAATCTCTTTGTTTTCTTGGTGAATTATGCTATTATGACTGTGCGTTATTAGTCGGCCGGAGTGTTAACCCCGCTCTGGCTATCCTTTCAGCCCGATGAGGTTAAATCATTGCACCTCACCGGGCTTTCTTATTGCCTCCTTTCCGGAATTTTGTATTGGTTTCGCAATACAAATCAGCTCAGCTGCTCATTGACGTACTCGTCCCACTGCTCAAGCACCTTCCGGCGCTGTTCCAGGTAATCCGTCCTGCTGTATGCCCGGACCACGGCATTGTGTTCGACATGCGCGAGGCTGGCCTCCGCGACTGCGAAGTCAACGTTGTGCTCGGCCATCCAGGTCCGGCCCATGCTGCGAATTCCATGGATGACCATCCGGCCCTTGAAGAACTTCCTCATCAGGTTCGTCGGGGCTCCTGAGTAGAGCGGCCTCCGGCCCGAGACGCTGAACACAAACTCTGATTCAATCCCACTGCTCTCCTGAAATGCCTTCACATGCTCCAGCAGGGCGGCGATTTGCGGAGTTACCGGAATCCTGAAGTCCCGGCGCATCTTCATGTGCTCGCGGGGAATTTCGATGGTGTTCGTGTCCTGATTGACCCATGCCCACTTCAGAGCTGCACACTCTCCAATCCTGAGAAGCGAGTACAGCGCCATGAGGACTGCCTGTCTGGTGACAGTCAGGTTCCTTCCCTGCTGCTTCCCGTCCTTATCTTCGAACAGGACGCGGAGCTCGCCGAGCTGCTGGTAGCCGAGGGCAGGGTAGTGGTCCTTGATGGCCGGAAGCCTCATCAGCTGCCTGAGCGCCGGGGCCGGATTCGACCTCGACGTGTACTCCAGGGCGGCAGCGAAGGTGTAGCACTGGCCCACATAGTTAATCAGCTGGCGGGCGGTCTCGTTCTTCTCCCGGATTTCCTGCAGCAGCCTGTAAATCTCGGAGACGCGGATGCCCTCGATATCACGGGCTCCAAGCGCGGGAAGGACGTACTTCTGCATCCTCTGGCGCATGTTTGCTGCGCATTTTCTGGTCAAGTCGGAACGGTTCGCGGAATATTCCTCAAACAACTCAGTTAGTGTCATTCTATACCTCATTTTCAGCAAATATTGCTGTATCAGCCTTGACTAAAGGCGTAAAATCATATTCGTAATGACAGATGTTCCGGACTGAACTTATGAGTAAAAGATTATGAAAGGAGACAAGAATGGCACGTGGAATTAACCGGGTAACGCTCGTTGGCTATGTCGGGGCTGACCCTGAGCTCATGCACTCCGAGCAGGGCACTCCCATCTGCAACATCTCGCTTGCGACAACCGAGGGCTGGCGTGATATGAACGGGCAGGTACAGACCAGGACGGAATGGCACCGCGTCGTTTTCTTCAAGCGCACTGCCGAGGTGGCAGCCGAGTTCCTCCGCAAGGGCTCCCTGGTCTATGTCGAGGGGCGCCTCTCGACGAACCGCTGGGAGGACCAGCAGGGCATTGTCCGCTACACGACCGAGATTATCGGCACGGAGCTTCAGATGCTGTCGCCGAGGCAGGACCAGGGGCAGAGAGGGCAGGGCAGTGATGACAATGCATCACAGAACGGCTACAGCGGCTACGGCAGCAATTACAGCGGCGGCTATGGGAATGATTTGGCCTACGTCCGCAGCCCTGACGGCAGCTACAGCCCAATTCGCAGGGGCAATAATCAGGCCTCCTGGAATCCGAACCTGAAGAAAAAGCAGTTTAATCAGAAGGGAAAGCATGGCCCGTCTGACTACGCGGCCGGAGTCAGGTCGGGGCAGTACGGCGGCAAGGCTTCATCGCCGATGGGCGCCGGGAAGGACTGGAAGCAGGGACACGGAAAGGGACAGGGGCAGAAGCCGGCGGCTCCGGCGACAGAGCCAACTGTCAAAGAGCCGCCTCTGGACTATCAGGGAATTGACGCCGGCGAACCGTTTTAACAGACAGGAGACGAAAAAATGATTCATCCATGCGATACACCCTTTCAGCAGCGCGCCAGGAAGGCAGTCCTTGACGCCTGCGAGGCATCAGCATCAACTCTCTGGTACGCGAAGATCCTGACACCGCGGAGCTTCCTGGACCAGGAAGGGGACATTGACCTCTACACCGGCCAGCGTGATCTTGCCTGGGAGGAGATTGAGAAGCTGCAGCAGAGGCTCCGGAAGGCCGGCTGGAAGTGCGAGGTTCTCGCAGTTCATGGGGCGAGAGATCCGCGGAACGTTATTCGCGAGTGCCGCGGTGAGGACGATGAGCCGGACTTCCATTGGGAGGAGGCCACGCGATTCGAGGACGGAGCGCTGATATTCAGGCTGCGGCTTTCCGAGATCACTGAGGAACACTGAGATGTCCTCTGATTTCTATCATGACTGGTACATCAGGCGTTACGGCATCGACGCCTGGGAAAGGATGATGGACAGGCGCGAAAAAGTAATGCTTGCCTGGGAGGCCCGCTGGAGCAGCTGGGAGCCGACCGGCATCCAGTGCCCCTGCTGCGGAAAGGAGCTCCGGCTGAACCGTGAGGGCGGCGGCCCCGGCACGACGGATGACTGGATCGGAAGTCCGGATGACGTCTGGGTTCCGTATGACAGAACCTACCGTCAGGCCTCGGTCTGGGACACTGAGCTCAGGGTCTTCCGGCACTGTGAGTACGTTTGCCTTCAGGGACACTGCTACGACGCCGAAAGACGCAGCCTGGCCATTGAGCCTGACGAGCTCCGGAGGATTTTCGTAGGGCAGGGCAGCGCGCATCTGATGCTCGACACCTTCGGCGTTGTGCCTTACTGGGGAGTTCTGCGCCTGTCACCTGACATGAGCCGGCTCGAGCTGGTGCGGCCGACTCACCGGGCAAAAATCACCGGCAGCAGGTACCTCAAGTTCCTGGAGGACAAATGGGGCCTGGGCTCCCTTCCAAGGCTGACGAGGGCGCAGTTCAAGCGGTACCTGGCCAATTCGGATGTAAATGCCGTCTATGGCGGCGACTGAGGAGGTGAAATGAAAATTTCAAATTACATGGTCTGGCCGTTCACCGCGAGAGAAGAAGGAGACGGTATTTTCAGTATCGGCTTTGACGGACTTGATCCCGTCGCTGTCAAAGCGACCGAGAAAGAGATCCAAAAGAAGGTCCTTGAGGCATTTATTTTGATTGCGGAAGAGCGCCTGCAGCATCGCATACTCATGCCTGTACCTGCAGTTAAAAATGCAGAGCACATCCTGACCATACCATTTGTAATGGCCATGAAGATCATGCTCTGGAACGAGCTCATCAAGCGCGGAATTTCAAAGGCAGAACTTGCAAGAAGGGTAGGAGTAAGAGCCCAGGTTATGATTCAGTTATTTAACCTTAGAACTAATATTATGTCATCTGGATTGGACACACTGGTCAATGGCTTCAAGGCTATTGGAATGACTGTTGAATTTACAGCAGACTAACAGAAGGGAAATTCAGGGATTCTGAAAAAGGTTTCCCGGAAAATCCGGGAAACCGGCGGAGGAATCATCAGATTCAGTCGCCTGATTATAGCGTCATGAAGGCCGGCTGTCAGGCCTTGTTTTCCTGGTCAGTGGCAACCTTGTCAAGGAAAGGCTTGTCAGTTTTCTCTTCCTCTACATACTTCCGCAGCATTTTGCAGAAGGTCCTGTAACCGTACTTGAAACCGAACTCGCTCTTCATCATCTGGTGAAGCGATGCCCGGGAAAATCCCTGGTCAAGCTTTTTTCGCAGCACATCAGTCAGCTTCAGCACGATCATGAGCTGCTGTGAACGCTCGGATGATTTTGTGAAAAAGCCGTCAATTTTTTCTTCTTCTTCTGACATACGCACCGTTACCAAACCGTGACCAAGGCGTGCACATAACGCGACAAAGTCGCGTACATACCGTGCACAATCCGTGACATTTTAACCAAAGCGTGCACATAACGCGACAAAGTCGCGTACATTTTGTGACAATTGACAGTCTATTGCCGCAAAATGTATAACACTTGCACGCAAATTCGACAGGTCAAGGTCAGGTGCAAGATGGAGTTTTGTGTACACAAAACTCACGGATTTCGCAGGCATGCTCAATCCTCATCTTGCCCTCCGGGGGCCCTGCCGGGGGCTAAGGTCAAGGTCAAATTCAAGGTCAAGGGCGGTGCGGCAGAGCCGCATCATTCCGCCTGACCAGAGGTGCAGACGGAATGGAAGGTCAAGATCAAAGGCAGGGTCAAATACACCTGCGCGTGACTGATGCGGAGGCAGAGACCATCCGCAGGAATGCCGCAAAATGCGGCCTTACAGTCACGCGCTATCTGTGCCTCGCCGGTCAGGGACTTTCTCCGAAGTCCTACACCGAGCTCGACACCGCCATAAAACAGCTGAGCAAAATCTCAGCTGATTTGGGTCGTTATGGCGGCCTGCTCAGAATGTGGCTCGTCGACTTCCACGGCGCCGGCCAATTCAGAGTGGCAGATTATCTGGGCGAGGTGCAGAGCACCAAGGCACGCATGGACGCAATAATCAGCGAGCTTGAGAGACGTGTCCGCCGGGGGCAGCTGCTGTCATGATCATCCGTGAATTACGTCTGAATCATGGCGGCGGAAACACGCCCTGCAGAACGCTCGTTGATTACCTGGCAGACACTCAGCAGTCGCAGTCCCGTGTTGCGGATGTGGCGTTTCACAACCTGTATGCCGACACACTGGACAATGCTATAGCTGAGATGTCTGCCACACAGGCCTGCAACTCACGCTGCCGCACACCGAAAACGGTGCATCTGCTGGTGAGTTTCAGTGCCGGTGAGCGTCCGACACCGGAGCAGATCCACGACATGCAGAGCAAGATCCTGAAGGCCATCGGAATGGAAGGTCATCAGTGCATCTGCGTCGCCCATGACGACACAGACAACTTCCATTTCCATATGGCCATCAGCCGGATCAATCCAGAGGATTACTCCGCCAGGAACCTGCCGCACGGATGCTACACGCATGAGTTCGTCAGGCTCGCGAAGGAATTCGAGCATGATTTGTCCCTTGAGAGGACCAATCATGAGCCGCATCACACGCAGTCGGAGCGTCTCGTAAACGATTTTGAAATCAAAACCGGTGAGAAAAGCTACTGCGAGCACATACGCGAGCTCAATCTGACGGAGTGCGGCTCATGGCAGGAGATTGCCGACCGTCTGATGAAGAAGAACAGCCGGATCAGGAAGCAGAACAACGGGCTCATCATCGAGACGCTTGACGGGAAATACCGCGTCAAGGCCTCGACCGTCTCGCGCGACCTTTCACGCAAGAAGCTTGCTGACCGTCTCGGCGAGCTGCCTGAGGATCTGACCGGCCGTCTTCCGGAGGAGCCGGTGCAGACGCCGGAAAAGGAACCGGTTCTGTCGCAGCACAGTGAGCTTTACAGCACCTATCTTCAGGCAAAGGACGCCATGAAGGCTCCTAACCTGGCTGACGAGGCGATAAAGCGCTGGTCAGAGAATCAATACGCCGACCTCAGGAAGTGGGCAGAGCAGACCGGCAGGAAGATTGCCGGTTATCCTGAGGTGCTGAAGAAGCCGCTGCTGGAGCTTTACCGCCAGGACGCCAGGACAATGGTCAATGACGTGGAAAGGCGCAAAAAAGGGCTCAGAAAGCGTCTTCAGCGCGGCATGAAGAGCTTCAAGGACTTCTGCGCGCTCTGCGCTCCGGGTAATCCTGAGTGCAGGCGAGCGCTTCTCGAGATGCACGCTTACGAAACGGTTAAGCGCAATGGCGTGCAGCCTGAGCAGCTGCAGCGGACCGGATGGTCAGGGAGGCTCAATGAGCTCGTCAGGCGCTTTAATGCAATAAAGCACGCGCTCACTGAATTCCGCGATGCGCTGATGAAGGGCCTTAGGCCCGACAGGGTCACGAAGCAGGGCAGCGTAGTGCACTTCTACAAGATGATCAGGATGATTGTGCGGCACAGGAAGCCGCTAATCACGGGAGACTACCGCTATGACAGAGAGCGAAATGTCATCGCAGAATCAGGAACAGGAGGACCCGGAACAGTCAGGCGCATCGACGCCGGAGCAGTCCGCGTCGCCGGAGGACAGCCTGGAGATGCTGAACGATATTCTGGGCTCCGCGAGCGCATCAGAGGGATCCTCGACAGACTCAGCCCCGGCGAGCGGGAGCGCGTCGCCAGAGCAGCCGCAGAGCGTCTCAGAAAGTGCCGCGAAGCCCTGGAGGTCGGCAGTGCTCGACAGCCTGACCGACATGCAGAAACCGCCCAAAGAGGTCGCGTGCACAACCTGTCCCCAGAGCAGCTGGTACATATTGTCAGGCAGCGGAATGCTGAGGTGCTACTGCGGCAAAATGCTTCGAGAAACCTATGACGCAAGGCTTGGCCGGCCTACGCGGGACTTTATTGCGGCATGCGATGCCCGTGATGAGGCTCTCAGGGCAGCAGAAGGGGACGAACAATGAGCAAGGAGTTCAATAACAAGACCGGACCGGAAATCAACGAGCGGAAAGGCAGCCCGACCTGGCTGAAGCTGCTCGAGCTCGGCGGCATTTTGGGTACTGCTTGTGCCTCGTTTATCGGTGCAACACAATATGTTGCGTCAGCCTATAACTATCATGAGTATCTCGGCAGGCCGCTTTTCGGACATTTCTACAGCCCGTTCAGCATTTTTTCCTGGATGAACGACCCGAATCTCTCCGCGCGCCCGACGATTGAGACGGCAAGGCTCATCCTCTTTGCGGGCATTGCTGGCGTTGTCATTGTCATCGCAATTATCAAATTTGCGTCCGACAAGAGCTTCAAGGGCATGAAGTATCTTCACGGCTCGGCGCACTGGGCTGACGAAGACGACCTCGTGAACGCCGGACTCTATAACGTGAAGAAGCGTCCTGTTGTCTATGTCGGCGGCTTCCTGGACAAGAAGCACAAATTCCATTACCTCATGCACGCGGGGCCGGAGCATATTCTCTGCTATGCGCCGACCCGTTCCGGAAAGGGCGTCGGCCTTGTCATGCCGACCATGCTGCAGTGGACAGATTCAGCCATCGTGAATGACATCAAGGGCGAGCTCTGGGCACTTACATCAGGCTGGCGCAACAAATACGCGCACAACACTGTCATCAAGTGGGAGCCGGCTGCCGAGGATTCGGCGCACTGGAATCCGCTGGATGAAATCCGCGTCGGCACCGTCTATGAGGTGTCGGACGTGCAGAATCTCGCGCAGCTCTTCGTTGACCCTGACGGCAAGGGCATGGACGGCGCCGACGGCCACTGGAAGAAAACCGCATACGCGCTCTATACCGGCGTGTTCCTGTACGTCATTCACCGTGTCAAATGCTCTAAGTATGACGACTTCAGCAAGAACCCGCTTATGGAAGAATCAATGAGCAAGATAACTGCCGCGAACTTCCATGAGGTTGACTATCTGCTATCAAGCAAGAACGTGAAAGAACTGTGGCAGGAAATGGTTGACTACCAGGAGCTCTGCAATGAGAAAAAGTACCCCCAGGAATACTCTATACGGAAGATCATCGCGTCCGCCGGCCAGGACATGCTTGACCGTCCTGATGAGGAAGCCGGATCCGTGCTCTCGACAGTAAAGTCTAACCTGTCGCTCTACCGTGACCCGATAGTCACCGAAAACACCAAAAACTCTGACTTCAAGATCCATGAGCTGATGCACGGCAAAAAGAAGAAGGACGGCTCGGAGGAGCCTTCTCCTGCCATGACCGTCTATATGGTCCAGCAGCCTGCCGACAAGGCCCGTATCAGGCCGCTGGTGCGCATCTTCATCTCAATGTGCATGCGCGTTCTGGCAGATAAGATGGAATTTGCTAATGGCCGCAGTGTTTTCAAGGCAAACCACAAGCTTCTTGTGATGCTTGATGAGTTTCCTGCCCTTGGCAAGATGGACATTGTCCAGGAATCGCTTGCATTTGTCGCAGGATACGGCATCAAGTGCTATCTCATAACGCAGGACCTTGAGCAGCTCAGGAACGCTTACGGCGATCATGAGTCAGTCACATCGAACTGCCATATCCAGATTGCGTTCCCTGCCATGAACCCGCTTACGATGAAGCACCTTTCAGACATGACCGGAACGACAACCATCATCAAGGAGTCTGTAACCAAATCCGGCTCCGGCTTCAACGTCTCGAAAAGCCGCAGCATGCAGGAAATCGCGCGTCCGCTCCTGACGCCTGACGAGTGCCGAAACCTGCCGGGCCCAAAGAAGGAAGGCGACAAGATCGTGGAGGCCGGCGACATGCTGGTGTTTGTTGCGGGATATCCCGCAATCTACGGCAAGCAGCCGCTTTACTTCCTGGATCCGGTTTTCAATGCGCGCTCCAAACTGCCTGCTCCGAAAAAGGTAGTACAGAAGGCTCCTGAAGCCGAAAAGGAAAAGACCGAGAAGACAAAGCAGCAGAAGTCAGGGGCGGAAACGCATGAGGCGGGAGCACCTGCGGCAGCCGGGAATGACAAGGCCGCGAAGCCGGAGCAGAAAGCGGAAACGGGAAATGACAAAGAAGCTGCATGATGCTGTCCTGCTCTCTGCTGCCGGTCTGATGCTTGCCGGCCTTGTGTTCAGCATCTGGGACAGTGAGCTAATCATAATCAATACGTCAAAATCGGTGCTGCCCGGGCTCTATGTTCGCTCCGGCCATCCGTCCCGGGGCGGCTACGTGCGGCTCTGTCCGAGCGTTACGGCAATGCAGATTGAGCATGAGCTGCATTACACCAGGAAGAGCGCCTGGAGCGAATGCGACGGAGGCACAACAGCACTCCTCAAGATGCTTGCAGCCGTTCCCGGGGATGATGTGAGAGTTGATGATGACGGCATTACGGTTAACGGCAGCCTGATACCTCATACAAGGCCATTTGGCTATGACCGTGACGGGCAGCGCCTGCCGGTGTACAGGCTTGAAAGGCGCCTTCAGGCTGATGAATACCTGGTCAGTACCGACGGAACCGACATTTACAGTTTTGACAGCCGCTATTTTGGCATCGTGCATGGTGCCGGCATGACGGCTTACAGACCTCTCTGGCAGGCAGAGAAAGAGAAATAGGAGTTTTTATGCGTCTTTGGATTGCTGAGAAGCCATCTGTAGCAAGGGCGATAGCGAATGCCCTGGGAATCACCAGTCGCGATGCAAACTGCATCACCTGCAGCAATAACAATACTGTTACATGGTGCTTCGGGCATATGCTTGAGCTTGAATCGCCTGATTACTATCTCTCAGACGATGTGCCTGAGAAGAAGAACGGCAATGGCAAGCTCTGGCGCATGCAGGATCTGCCGATTGTACCGGCTGTCTGGAAGCATGTAGTGAAGAAAGAGGCGGCAGCGCAGCTCAAAATGATTAAGAAGCTGCTGTCATCGGCTGATGAGGTCGTGAACTGCGGGGATCCTGACCGCGAAGGCCAGCTGCTCGTAGATGAAATCCTGGAGGAGTATCACTGCAAGGCCAAAGTAAAGCGCTACTGGTGCAACGCTGTAGACGACATCAGCGTCAGGCGCGCCGTTGCGGATCTCAGGGACAACAGTGATTACACCGGCATGCGCGACGCGGCGAGGGCCCGCGCCTGCGCCGACTGGCTTGTCGGCATGAACATGACGAGGGCGATGACCGTCGCTTCCGGCCGCCTTGTGACTGTCGGCCGGGTGCAGTCCCCGACGCTGAACCTTGTCGTGGAGCGTGACAAGGCAATCGAGAACTTCCAGCCGTCGCCGTACTTCAATCTCTTTGCCGTCTTCAGCAGCGGCGGGTCTTCATTCAGGGCAAAATTTGTCCCGGAGGAAGGCATGGCGGGGCTTGATGCCGAGGGCCGTCTGATAGATGAGGCCGCGGCAAAGAACATCGCTGATGCGGTTAAAGCCGGAAAGGCAGCAGTTGCAGGCTATGAGCACGCGCTCAAGAAGTCCGCTCAGCCTCTCGCGCTGTCACTCTCCGACATGCAGTCTGAGGCGTCGGCGCGCTGGGGCTACGGCGCCGAGGAGGTTCTCAACACCGTGCAGGCACTCTATGAGAAGAAGCTCCTGAGCTACCCGCGCACTGACTGCCGCTATCTGCCGACAGTACAGCAGGCCGACATAGGGAAGGTTCTCTCTGCGATAGCCGGAACGGCTGACAGCCTGAAGGACGCGGTCAAAGACGCTGACAGCTCAATCCGTACGGCCGTCTGGAACGACTCCAAGACGACAGCGCATCACGCGATAGTGCCGACATCTACATCCGGGACGCTCGGGAGCGAGAAGGAGCGCAACATATACACGCTGGCAGCTGAGCGCTACCTGGCGCAGTTCTATCCGGCTGCCGAGTACTACGACACGAAAATCACCGTAACGGCATCAGGAAACAAATTCACCGCGAGCGGGAAGACGCCGGTAAAGGCGGGCTGGCAGGCCGTCACCAAATCTGCCGCGGCAAAGAACAGGGAAAAGGACGACGACAGCGGAGAGGAGTCCCAGACGCTGCCTGAGCTCATGGAGGGGCAGTCCCTGACCTGCAGCAATACGGAGGTGAAGACGGCGAAGACCAAGCCGCCGAAGCGCTTCACCGAGGGTACGTTGATCAGGGCAATGGAGAACATCGCCCAGTACGCTGATGATCCGACCTCAAAGAAAATCCTGAAGGACGGCGACGGCATCGGGACGTCTGCCACCAGGGCGGGGATCATTTCTGAGCTCAAGACCCGCGGCTTCCTGGAGACCCAGGGCAAGAATATCGTGAGCACCGAGGTAGGAAGGGCGGCGGCCGCAGCCATCAGCCCGCGCTTCAGGACTCCGGCCCTTACTGCTGTGTTCGAGAAGATGATGACCGAAATCGAGCAGGGCACGAAGACAATTCAGATATTCATAGATTCCCAGGTGCGGGTAATCAGGCAGGAGCTTGACGAGCTGTCACGGAAGAAAATCACCATGCCTGCTGAGAAACGGAAGCCTGCCGGCGCCATGAGGCGTCCGGGCAGGACAGGCAAGAGGAAATAACGGAGGAAAGCATGACGGATAAGGCTGAAGAAGAAAAACTGGCCTGCCCGAGCTGCGGCAAGCCGCTCACTGAAGACGAGGGCGGCTGGCACTGCGAGTGCGGGTTCAGGGCATACCGCACTATGCGCGGGACAGAAATCACTCCTGACGAGCTCATGAAGATATTCGCGGGGCAGGGCAGCGAACTCAGTTTCACGAGCAAGGCGGGACATCCGTACAAGCAGAAGCTGAAGCTCTCTGACGACAAAAAGAAGCTGCTGTTTGATATCCACAGCGAGGACACCGGGCTCAACTGCCCAAAGTGCGGCAAGCCGGTTCTTGAGTACGAGAAGGAATTCAGCTGCGAGGACCATGACTTCCGGTGCTGGAAGAATACCAGGGGACACCTGATTACGCGTGATGAGCTCGCGGCCATCCTTGAGGGGAAGTGCGGCGAGCTCGGTTTCACGAGCAAGGCCGGCAAGCCGTACAAAGGGACTCTCAAGCTCTCTGCCGACAAGACCGGGCTTGATTTTGCGTTTATTGACAGGAAAAAGGATGGAGACACGAAATGAAAGCGATTTTCAGATCAGAATTTGACTCGGACAGCAGCAATCTGCCAAGAGTGACTATTGACTTCGGCAGCGGCAAGGGCAGCAGCAATGAGGAGAGCGCGCAGTCACTCAGGCTTGCTGAGCTCAGCTATGACGCTCTCATCGCTCAGGGGTTCGGGTTCCAGGAGGATGGGACATTTCTCAATCCACATGCCACACAGGACCAGATTAAGACTGCCCAGAAGGAGGTAGCGCGTCTTGAGACAATGCGGGAGAAGGAGCTGTCCGAGGAATACAGCAAGCATCTTAAGGACTTTCGGGGACGTGACCTAACCGATAAGCGTCCGGATTTGAAGATGTATATGAATCCTGAACTCCGAAAGAATGCTGATGAGCAGATCAAGTCCATGGAGGATGACCAGACCCAGACACAGAATCAGGCACCACAGCAGCAGTCCGGCGAAGCGCAGCTTAACGGAGAGCTCGACAAAATATTAGAGGAGTTGAAGGATCTGAAGGCGCAGAACAAGCTCCTTAGTAAGCAGATTGAAGATCTTAAGGAGCAGAACAAGACACTGACCGCTGAGATTGAATCCGTGCGTAAAGAAAACAAACAGCTGAAGGAAGATATTCAGAAGATGCGTCAGACGCAGCAGGCTCCTGAGCCTGAGAAGGCGTATCAGTTCAGGGCTTACGAGAACAACGGCAAGAAATTCTTGAACTACGTTGTCAACGGTGACGTAAAAAAAGACGATGCCCTTGCCAAGGAAATGGGGGGCAAAGACTGGAAGCTTGGACACAGTAACGGGCACAAGTATTTTTACCAGGAAGTCAGGGAAGGTCAGACAGAGTCGCAGCAGAAGGAAGCAGAATCAAT
>DEHC01000026.1 GCA_002351705.1 Gammaproteobacteria bacterium UBA2810
GGTCCTAATTGTTCAGCGTTTCCCTAGAACTCTTTCCTGATCTTTGTCCCACAGCAGAGAAATCAGCAGACAAACAATGGAACCTGCACGGAATTTTTGCCCCGTATAACCGGTTCAGCATGTCGCTGTGTGAAAAGGTGGACTTTACTTCAACACATCAGATGCCTGTAGTATGTGGCTGTTCTGCAGAAGCACCTCGGGATATATTCTGCTTTTACCGGATGCGCAATTCTGACATTGAGGGTGTTATACCGCATTTTTATACTTCTGATGATCGGCTTCTCCCTTTCCTGAGTGATCCATACAGGCATTTAAGGATGATCTGCAATCATAAGATTGTGTTGGGAATAGACATTTCCATAAAGCCTGAGATGTTAATACCCATGAAAATTGCTATATCTTTCTACAATAAACTGATCATGGCATGGTGGCGCTACAATGGGATAACTGTCATTCCCAATGTAATTGTTGATCCACAGGTCATCGAATGGTGTATTGACGGATACCCAAAACATTCGGTGATATGCATGAACAGTTCTGGCATAGGAAGTGACCCACGTGCCAAGCAGAACTGGCAAATCATATATCCACATGTAATAGAGGAGCTCAGCCCCACGCTTATTCTGCGTTATGGGGCCAAACAGCCCAATGAGGCTGAGGAAATCAGTGTCTATTACGAAAACGACAACAGGAAGTTTATAGATTATGGGCGGTAACGGTTCTTACGATAAGGTATTGGGTGGTGTTGTAGAAGGAAAACGAACTCATTATGACACCGGATACAGGATAGACGGTCATAAAGTGGTAATTTTTAAGGAAAATACGAGTCATGATAAATTCATCATGAACTCAAATTCAGAACATCCCATCTATCTTATTGCATCGGCTGATGAAAAAACTAATGAGATTATTGTTTCAGGAATAGCCATCTACAACAAACACCAGTTAACTGAGTCAATTGATCTGAAGTTTGACAATGATGGCAACATCATTCCATTCGATGACAGTGAAAATGGCTCACATTCTCACAAGTGGACTGAAATTTCGCCTGGAGTATTGGGAAGAACGTCTCACGATAAGAGTAACCATTTGCCAATAGATAAGAAGTATGAGCATTTGATGGATAGGATCGCTGATTTTAATAAGCAGAGGAAAATATGGAAGCAAGTACAGTAACAATGAACAGAAAAGTAGCCATCTATAATTTCTTTACCGATGGAAAGCATCTTTACGAGGACCAGCTTGGATGGTCAAAGCTGGAGAAAGAAGAGGCACGGTCTCTCGTATCAAAGGAAATCTTTGATTTTGAAGTGGTGCGTGTAGGACTGAACCTCGCGTTTTATTACCTGGATGACGGCAGGTTTTATGGCATTCACCGTGAATGCATTCCTATTGATGTGAAAATACTGCCGCTCGACCATCCGGAAAACCCCCATATCAACTCTCAATGCAAGGGCGATACTCACGTTGATGGAGATGTGATTTTCTCCTGCAGAGATCCAAAAGAACTCTGGGATGGGGTCAGGATCGGCGGCAAGTCACTGGAAGAGGTTATCAGCCGTTCGTACATAATCACATTGACCTGAATTAACAGCTAATGAATTGTATTGTTTGACTAAATCAGCATGCTGTCTTGGGAACTGACATTGCATAAAACTGGGCGGTGATGACTGTTCCATTGAAGATTGCCATATCTTTCTACAAGCTGATCATGGCTGGGGCACTAACAATTGGATGACTGTCATTTCCAGTGTAGTTGTTGATGTATATGTCATAAATTAATGTGTTTGCGGTTATCCTAAACAATCAGTGATATGCATGAACAGTTCTGACATAGGGAATGACTGATGTCCAGCCCAATGAAGCTGATGAAATCACGTTCTATTGCGAAAAACAACAAGAGGAGTTTAAAGGTTATGGGAGGTAACGGTTCTTACGGTAAGGCATTGGGCGGTGTCGCAAAAAAAGACCGAACT
Source organism: Gammaproteobacteria bacterium UBA2810 (assembly GCA_002351705.1). GTDB lineage: Bacteria > Pseudomonadota > Gammaproteobacteria > Enterobacterales > Succinivibrionaceae > UBA2810. The sequence continues at coordinate 1,977 of DEHC01000026.1, forward strand.
CATTATGACACCGGGTACAGGATAGACGGTCATAAAGTGTTAGTTTTGATGGAAAATATTAATCATAATAAATTCATTATGAACTCAAATTCGGAAAATCCAATATATCTTATTGCATCGATTGCTAAAAATACCCATAGACTTGTCATTTCAGGTATTGGCATATATGAAAAGCACAAATTGACAAAATCAATTGATCTGAAGTTTGACAGTGATGGCAACCTCATTCCATTCGACAGCAGTGAGAAAGGCTCACATGCTCACAATTGGACTGAAAATTCTCCAGGAGTATTAGGAAGAAAGCGTCATGACGAAAGTAACCATCTTCCAATCGATGATAAATACCAGCATTTGATTGACAAAATCGTTGATTTCAATAAGAAGGGTCATACTTGGGAAAAGGGGCAGAATAATGAACAGAACAGTTGTCATCAATAACTTCTTCGGTGACGGCGAGCACCTTTACGAGGACCAGCTCGGATGGACCAAGAGGGAAAAGACAGAGGCGCGCTCTCTTGTCTCGAAGGAGATTTTTGACTTTGAGGTGGTGCTGGTAGGACTGAACCTCGCTTTTTATTATGTTGATGACGACAGGTTCTATGGTATTCATAATGAAAGCATACCGATTAAAGTCAAGATACTGCCGCGTGACACCCCTGACAGTCCTTACATCAACTCGCAATGCACCGGCGATACTCACGTAGACGGGGAGGTGATTTTTTCCTGCAGGGATCCAAATGAACTTTGGGACGGCGTCAGGATCGACGGAAAGTCACTTGAAGAAGTCCTCAGCCGCTCTTACATAATCACACTGAACTGACCAGTCAGACGCTCCTGAACTCATGAGACGCGCTGCGGAACCGGTCCCGCGTCAGGCTACTGGCAGGGACCTGCTCCTTTCAGTGTCGTGGAAGGTGGGACGCAGACCATGCTGATCCTGAAGATGTCATTTCCGGCGAAGATTTCCATGAGCTCACAGAAAGAGGCAGAGCCCCGGGACTGCAGCCTCATCATGGAAGAAGGAAATTCCTGACCAAGACAGGCTGCTTACAGAGAGGAATGAATATGGAAAAGGAAACAGCTGACAGAAAAGTTGTAATACCGAATTACTTTAATGACGGAAAGCATCTGTACGAGGATCAGCTCGGATGGTCAGAACTGGAGAAGGATGAGGCAAAGTCCGATGACATAAAGGAGATCTTTGACTTTGAGGTGGTGCTTGTCGGCCTCAATCTCGCGTTTTACTACGTGGATGACGGCAGGTTCTACGGCATTCACAGTGAATGCATACCTATTGAGGTGAAAATACTGCCGCTCGACGATCCTGACTGCCCGTACATAGACGGTCAGTGCAGAGGCGATACTCACGCAGACGGTGAGGTGATCTTTTCCTGCGGGGACCCCAAAGAGCTCTGGGACGGCGTCAGGATCGGCGGCAAGCCACTCGGGGAAGTCCTCAGCCGCTCATACATAATCACGCTGAACTGAGCCGGCATTTCATTGAAAAAGGCGGCAGCTATGGACAGAAAAGTTGTCATCCAGAATTTCTTCAACGACGGCGAGCACCTTTACGAGGATCAGCTCGGGTGGTCAAAGTGGGAGAAGAAAGAGGCCAAGTCTGATGACATAAAGGAGATCTTTGACTTTGAGGTGGTGCTTGTCGGCCTCAACCTCGCCTTTTATTACGTGGATGACGGCAGGTTCTACGGCATTCACACAGAAAGCCTGCCAATTAAAGTGAAAATACTGCCGCCCGACAGGCCTGAAAGAAAGTACATCAACTCAAGGTGCAGGGGCGACACGCACGTAGACGGTGAGGTGATTTTCTCCTGCCGGGATCGAAAGGAACTCTGGGACGGCGTCAGGATAGGCGGGAAGCCACTTGGGGAAGTCCTCAGCCGCTCATACATAATCACGCTGGACTGAGCCTCAGGCATCACCTGCCGATGGGCTGCATGTCAAGGAGGAACGAGAATATCCTCCCGACGGCCGGCAGGCGGTATGTGTCAGATTCGTTCAGGATGTCATGGTAGGCGCCGGGGATCTCCATGACTGAGGCGGCCGGGCAGGACGCGGCGAAGCGCCTCGTGAGATCCGACCTCACCACCTGGTCATCGCCCGGGACGATGAAGAGCGAGGGGCACTCCGGGACCAAAGGGTTAGCGGAGAGAACGGAGGCGAGCCACGGCCAGGTGACGCCCCCGACGGCCGCCGCGCGGTTCCTCTGGTAGAAGGCCTGGTAGAGCTCGTAGCGCTTCTCCGAGTGGGTCCTGATGTTGTCCCAGAACACGACCTTTTTATAGCCTCCGTTCCCCGGGCAGTAGATCGGGCGGAGGCGGAGGAGCCTGATGAAAAATGCGATGGTCTGCGCGACAAACGGGGCAGCGGCCTCGAGAGGCAGGACAGGCTTCATCATCGGGGCGACGAACACCGCGTGCGACGCGTCCTTCAGGATCCCGGACGAGAGGGTGATGAGACCGCCGCAGGAATTCGAGATTACGGAGTAGCTCCCGAGGTGGAGTGACGCGACGAACTGACTCAGGCATTCAGTGTAGTCCGACATTGACCTTATGTAGATCCGGTCATGGTCGGGGCAGAAACGGCCGGATCTGCCCTGCGAGGGGAGATCGAAGGTATAGACGGAGAAGCCGCGGCTGTTGAGCTCAAGGATGAGGGGAAGGTACTTCCACCAGGTCTCGGCAATGCCCTGCACGATCACGACGGAGTCATTGCCCTCCGCAAGCGACGAGAGCGCGGAGATCCTGATGCCGCGGAAGTCGAACTCCCACTGCGTCATGCGGGTGAGCGCCTGGGCGCTGCCCTGCTCGGTCATAAGCTCGGCGTAAATCTTCTCGTCAACAACGAGATCCGCTGGCAGACGGCCGTCAAATCTCATACATCCTCCTCACGCCTGCCCGAGGCATCGCCTTACTGCTGGCGCTGCCGCGAGACCTTGGCGATCCCGGGCATGATCCGCACCTTCTTTATTACCTCGGCGAGGTGCACCCTGCCCTGAACGCCGAGGGTCACCGACGCGGACGTGGTCCCGTCGATGTTCTCCTCGGTCTTGATTCCGTCAATCTCCGCTCCGGTCCCGGTGATTACCCCGGCGAGATCCGCAAGGATGTTCGGCCGGTTCTCGAGGACGATGTTCACCAGCACCGGGAAGAGCATGCCGCGGCAGCCCTCCATGTCCCACTCGATGAGCATGCAGCTGTCAGCGCCGGAGCCCTTGAGGTTGCGGCAGCCCTCGGTATGGACGACAACGCCCTTGCCCGGGGTGACATGCGCGACAATCGGATCCCCGGGGATGGGATGGCAGCAGCTCGCGAAGCTCACGACCGTGCCGAACGCGCCCTTCACCGGAGCGTGCTTCCCGTAGCGCCCTGCCGCGGGCGAGTCCACGGGCATGCGGCTTCCCATCAGCTTCTGCGCGATGATGACGTTGATTTCGTTGCCGAGCGCGATGTCATGGAGGAGGTCGTTGAAGTCCAGGTGATGGGTCTCCATGACGACGCGGTCGATGTCCGCCTGCGGGATGTCCTCTATTCTGACGCTCCCCAGCGCGTGCATGAGGAGGCGGCGCCCGAGCACGATCGCGGAGGCGTCATTGATGCCCTTCAGGTACTGCCTGATCTTGGAGCGGGCGCGGGAGGTGACGACAAAGGCGAGCCACGCGGCGCTCGGCACCGCGCTGCTCCTCGTGATGATCTCGACTGACTGTCCGGACATGAGGGGACGCGCGAGAGGATAGGGCATCTTGTCGACCCTGGCGCCCACGCAGTGGTTGCCGAGGTCGGTGTGCACGGCATAGGCGAAGTCAACAGCGGTCGCACCGTTCGGGAGGGAGAAGATCTTCCCCTCCGGGGTGAACACGTAGATCTCGTCCGGGAAGAGGTCGGTCTTGACGTTCTCGATGAACTCGAAGGAGTTTCCGACGCTCTCCTGCAGCTCCAGGAGGTTCTTGACCCAGAGCTTCGCCTTGGACTGCACGATGGAGCTCTCCGGATCGTCCTTAAGGTCGTACGCCCACTCTGCGGCGACGCCCTTGTCGTCGAGGCGGTCCATGTAGTCGGTGCGGATCATGACGTCAATCTGCACGCCGTGGGGCCCTATGACCGAGGTGTGGAGCGACTGGTAGCCGTTCGACTTCGGGATGGCGATGTAGTCCATGAAGCGGGCGGGCTTGGGCTTGTAGAGGTTGTGGATTACCCCGAGTGAGCGGTAGCAGTTGTCGATGGTGTCGGTGACGACGCAGAAGGTGTAGGTGTCAATGATTTCGTGGAAAGGCTCGTGGGCGGTCTTCATCCGGTCGTAGATGATATAGGGGGCGGGCTGCTGGTTCGTGAGGCGGACGAGCTTCACATTGAACTTGCCGAGCCTTGCGGTGATGTCCCCGGTAATGCGGTCCACGACGCCGGTGCGGTTCTTCCGCGCGTATGCGACCGCCTCCTTTATCACCCTGGAGCGCACCGGGTACATCACCTCGAAACAGAGCTCCTCGAGCTCGTCCTTGATGGAGTGGATGCCGAGGCGGTTCGCGATCGGCGCGTAAATCTCGAGGGTCTCGCGGGCAATGCGGCGGCGCTTGTCCGGGCGGAGGGAGCCGATGGTGCGCATGTTGTGGGTGCGGTCCGCGAGCTTGATGAGGATGACCCGGATGTCTGACACCATGGCCATGATCATCTTGCGGAAGTTCTCGGCCTGAGCCTCGCGGTAGTCGGAGAACTGGAGCTTGTCGAGCTTGGTGACGCCGGAGACGAGGTTCGCCACGGTGTCGCCGTAGAGCTGCCGGAGCTGGTCGCCCGTGACCGGGGTGTCCTCCACCACGTCGTGGAGGAGCGCGGCCATGATGGCCTCATAGTCAAGATGGAGGTCGGCAAGGATGCAGGCAACTGAGACAGGATGGGTAATATACGGCTCGCCGCTCGAGCGGGTCTGCCCCTCGTGGGCGTTCTTCGCGGTCTCATAAGCAGCGTGAATCCGCTCAATCTGATCTGAAGGAAGATATTTCTCGATTATCTCCTTCAAACGGTAAAACTGATGAATCGCCATAATTTCTGCCCTGTGAGAAGCCGCCTTTTCAAGTATACAATCATTCACCGCTAAAATGAACTTAAGGACAGGCGGCGGGGATCAGGCGGCGGTATTAAGGCTCCGGGCCTTATGCCGGGAAATGCTTTCCGAGGCACTCAAGGTAGGCCCCGTACTCATCGCTGCGGTAGCAGCAGAAATACACGGCAATGCCGCGCATCTCCGGGAGGTCTGACACCCCGAGGACTGTCCCGAGCGCGGTCTCCGCTGAAATCCCGAGCGGGCAGCCGTAGACACCTGCCGAGATGCAGGGAAAGGCGATGCTCCTGACACCGTTCTCAATGGCGCGCCTCAGGGAGTTCCGGTAGCAGGATCCGAGCAGCTCACGGTCATTTTCTCTCCCGTGCCAGACGGGGCCCGGGGTGTGGATGATGAAGTCAGCCTGCCTCATCCTGAACGAGGGGGTGATTTTCGCATCGCCCGTCGCGCAGCCATTGAGCTTCCGGCAGGCATCGAAAAGCTCCGGCCCCGCGGCGCGGTGTATGGCGCCGTCAACCCCTCCGCCGCCGAGGAGCGTGGTGTTCGCGGCGTTGACTATCGCTCCGGCCCTGACATCGAGCACTCCCGCATGGACGAGGGCCCCGGAAATCCCGGGGGACGCGCTGTCTGACACCGCCCTGAGATCAGAAGGCGTGAGAAGGGCGGAGCGCTGCCCCGAGGTGAGCCTCACCCCCTTTGAGCTCCCCTCTGATGCCTCTGAGAGCGCCTCGGAGAGCCGGCTGCTCACTGACGCAGCGCGTGACGGGCCGCTGAGCGAGAGCGTGATGGCACCGCTCTCATCTCTTCCCGTGAAAACCTCCGGATCATCCAGAAGCGCGGAGCGGAGCGCGGTCACAAGCGGGCGGGTGCCCACAGTGACAAACCCGGGAAGCCCCTCACTGAATACCGCGCGCACCGCCTCACGGACTGCGGGGTTTTCCGTGCGCCCGGCGAGCGACATTCTCTCCATCTTCCCCTCCCCGGTCACGCCTTCCTGTTCTGCAGCCTGATGCAGCCCCTGAAGATGTCACGCACGTCAGCCCCCTCGCGGATCCCGAGATCCGGCACCTCGGCAAGGCGTACGCAGCCCTCGAAGAGCGAGTGCGCGTCGACGGCAGCCGGGGTCCTGAGGCCCGAGACGTTCTCAAGTAGCGGGCAGCCCCTGAACATGCTGTGGACATCGCGTGCCTGGGCGAAATTGAGATTCCTCGCCTCTCTGAGGCGCTGGCACTGCTCGAACATCGAGTTCGCGTCAGTGAGACCGGAGACGTCGCACTCCGGCGCGGCGCGGAGGTTGCCGCAGCACCAGAAGAGGCACTGGGCGCTTCTCGCCTTCCCGAAGTCGATGCTCCTGACGGAGACGAGCTCGCGGCAGCGGAAGAACAGGCCGTCAAGGCTCGCGCACTGAGGACCCGCCGCTATGGGGAAGTTCACCTCCCGGAGCCCGGGGAGGTTCTGGAACGGGCTGTTGCGGCAGTTGAGGCTGTAGTTGATGACGAGCTTAGTGATGTCCCCCGCGAGGATCCGCTCGCGCACCTCAGCGGAGATGTCCCCCTCGGAATTCAGAATCAGCGCGTAGGGATCCGGCGCGGGGCTGCTCTCCTTCTGCGCGCTCCTCATCATGCTCTCCGAGAGCTCCGGGAGGAGGCAGGCGAGCTCGCCGAGGAGCCCCAGGCGGTCCGCCGAGCCCGCCGCAAGGCGGTGGGCGCTCATGAGTATGCCCCTGATGTCATCGTTGCTTCTCTCGGCGAGGATCTCGGCTACGGCCCCGGGGAGCGCCTGCCGGTCGGCGAGAACGGCGCTGCCTTTCTTCGAGAGAAGGGTGCGGAGAAGCGAGAGAAGAGCGAGATCGTACCTGTCCATGTGGCCTCCGGTGCTCTGGAGAAGATGAAAAAGCCCGGCAGGTCTCCCTGCCGGGCTCCTGGTTAATAGTCGTTCAGCAGGATGTCCCTGAAGAGCGCCTCCATCTGCTTCGCGACGGTCTCGCGGGCGATGAAGACGATGGTGCTCGAGGGCTTCCCCTCCGGCCAGGCATCAAGCGTCGCGGTCGGGTAGATGTCGCCGTAGACGCCGTGGATGACGATGGGCTGGTCGCTGTTCGTGAGGTTGATGATGCCCTTCACGCGGAGAAGCGAGTCGCCGAACTGCATGGTCACGGCGTCAAGCGCGTCCATGAGCTTGATGCCGTCAAGCGGCTTGTCGAACTTCATGCTGAAGGTCGAGATGTCGCTGTGGACGCTGATGGGAGCCTTCTTGAGGAGACCGAGACCGGGGCCGGCCTTCTTCACCTCGCGCACAGGGACTGTCGCGACGCCGAGGTCAGAGCTCTCGGCCCTGAGCCAGGAGCTGATCTCCTTCGGGTCCTTGATGCCGCCGTGCTGGTAGGGGCCGATTTCCTTCAGGATGTCGGCCGAGAGGTCGCCGTTGAGCGCGGTGTATACCGGGGCCGCGGAGTTGAGGCGCGAGCACATCTCCCTGATTGCCGCGATCTCGTCCTTGTCAACAAGGTCCTCCTTGCTGATGACGACTGCGTCGGCGAGCGCGATCTGCTTCACCGACTCGTACTGCTTCTTCACCTGCTCCCTGATGTGGCTCGCATCGATGACGGTTACGGTGCCATCATAGCGGAAGCGCTGCGCGACGAACTGGTCGTAGCAGATGATGCTGAGGAGCGAGCCCGGATCCGCAAGGCCGGTGGTCTCGATGACCACCCTGCTGAATCTCGGGATCTCGCCGCGGAGCGCCTTCTTGAAGAGATCAAGGAGGGAGTTCACGAACGATGACTGCAGCGTGCAGCAGATGCATCCCGAGGAGAGCAGCACCACCGAGTTGTCGACCTGCTGCACCAGCTCGTGATCAAGCCCGACGCTCCCGAACTCGTTGATGAGGACAGCGCAGTCCTTCATCTCGGGCTGGTGGACCCAGTGGTTGAGCATGGTGGTCTTTCCGCTTCCGAGGAATCCGGTGAGAATGGTAATGGGTATGCGCTGATCTTTTGACACTTTCTGCTCCTTCTGACACTTCTGCTCCCGCCCGATGGCTGCGGATCCGGGAGCCGGAAACGACTGAGTTTTTCTAAAACTTGTACTAAAAACTGGTGCAGGTTTTATAAAAAATCGCTAATTCAATAAGTTACATAAATTTAAGCAATTTATAGAACTCATTCAACCAGTACAATGTACTAAACATCAGTTTCACTTCAGGCAGCCTGCAGACTTCCGCTGCTCAAATCAGAGCTGTAGCATGCCAGCGCAGGCTGCCGTTAAAAATCCGGATGTTTGCTGTACAAACAGTTGCCGGAACTATTCTTAGTCTTAATTGCTTTCAGCTCGTCCTCGGACGACTTCTTACAGCGATGGCACCTGACGATGCTTCTAGAAAATCGGAAGCGTCTTTTCTAGTACATAACTGTAAAACTGAAAGGAAACGAAAAAACCGGCCCACTAAGGAGCCGGTTCCATTATATCCCAGACTGCCTTTACGGCAGACTCAGATCAATTACTTCTCGATAACGGTGGTCTTGACACCGGTGACGTTGATCTCTACGCGGCGATCAACACCGAGGCACTTGATAAGAGCCTTTCTGTCCTTGATGCCGTCGCAGTTGGTGCCGGAAACAGGATTGGACTCGCCGTAGCCGACTACGGAGATGTCATCAGCGCTCATGCCGAGAGACTGGAGGTAGGAGGCAACGGAGTTTGCACGTGCCTCGGAGAGCTTCTGGTTGGAAGCGTCGGAGCCGATGCGGTCAGTGTATCCGCTGATGGTCAGGTGGGAGTTCTCGAGGTTCTCTGCCTGGTAGTCAGCATAGAACTTGTCAAGAGCAGCCTTGCCCTCAGGCTTGAGGGTTGACTTGCCGAAGTCGAAGAGGACGTCTGAAGACAGGGAATGATCCTCGCTGACGGTCTCCTTCTGTACAGGAGCGGGAGCGGGCTCAACAGGAGCGGGCTCGGAGCCGAATACGTACTCAAGGCCTACATTGTAGGTGCTGATATCAGGAGTAAAGCCATTGTCGCGGCGTGAGCCTACGCGATGGATGTACTGATAGTCAAAGCGTGCAACCCAGTTGCGGTTGAAGGCATACTCAAAGCCTGCGCCGACTACAGGGCTCATGCTGGAGTGGGAGTCCTCGGAAGCGCCGTCACCGTGACGATCATAGTCCCATGCATCGTTGAACCACTGGAGGGCACCTACGGTACCGGTTACAGAGAGGCTGCTGGTGATAGGATAAGCGCCGCGGAGGGAGAGCTGGAGGGCATTGACGGTGAAGTCATGGGAGCCCATGTTGTCAGCACCGAAGTCCATGTCGAAGGTGCCGAGGTAGTCGTAGCCGAACTCAACGCCGAAATACGGGTTGAAGTTGTAGCCTGCGAATACGCCGCCGGTGTAGGAGTACAGGGAGCTGTCATTGATGGCGTGCTCAGGGTTGTTGAGTCCCTCTCTGGTGATGTCCTTCTTGGAGACGTCAAGGTGTGAGACACCGGACTTGACTCCTACATAGGGGCCCATCTCGAAAGCCTGGGCAGTGCCCATGCATGCGAAAGCTGCTGCGACAGCAACTGCAATGATTGACTTGTTCATCAAATTCTCCTGTTCCGCCCCTTCTTATTTTTATACTGCAGGAGCGGACTCAAAGTTAAAGTGATCAAAACCTGATTGACAAGAGCCGGTCTTGTCAATCAGACCTCTCTTGGTCGGTGAACCAAAAAATGATACACCGGTCACACGGGCGGATTATAGAACAATGATTTTCCCCGCGCATTAAAAAACGCGCAGAAAATATCCAAAATCAGAATATTTTTTTGATCTCTGTCAACAAAATATGATCATTTGCGGATGTTTGAGTGAACTTTTAAGGGCCTGTGCTGTCTGCCGCCTGTCATGAGGCGGCAGACTGCCCTCAGTCGCTCTCGAGGGAGAGATCCGTCGAGTCGTAGCCGTGCCCGGAGGTGAAGCCCGCCATGACCTTCTGCACCCACTGCCTGCCCTCCTGGGCGTCGAAGGAGTAGTCCTCGAGCGCGGAGAAGCTCGCGTAGGTCTTGACGTGCGGGCCGGAGTCCATGCCGGTGTTCCAGCCGCTCACCGTCTCGGTGAGATCGCCGCCGTCAGTGCCGAAGGTGAGGGTGAAGGAGTGCTCGGAGCGCCCCGGCGCAGCGCTCTCGTCCTGCTTCCTTATCACGATGTTGTCGGTGAAGTCGAGCGCGAGGCGGAAGAAGCTCCCGTCATAAGTCCCCTCGGCAACCGAGGTGCAGATCCTGATCCCGTCGTCGAGCATCCGGAGGCGGTCGTCATCGCCCTCGAAGGTCTCCCTCGGGAGCATGCGGAGGAGATCGCGGATGACTCCGGCGGCCTTCTCGTAGGGCAGCTGCTTCGGCGCCTCCGCTGAGGGCTTTTTCACCGGGGCTGCGGCCTTCGGGGACCTTGCCTGTGGCTGCTTCGCAGCCGGCTTCACTGCCGGTGCTTTTGCCCGCGCGGCGCCGGAGCCGTCAGCGCTTTCCCCGGCATCCTTCGCGGAGGATCTGCCGCCGCGCCTCTCGGAGCCCTCGCCGCGTGACGGCTGGCGCCGCTCCGGCTCGCTCTCCTGCCCCTCCTCGGGCTCGGGAACGGTCAGGACCTTCGCGCCGCATTTGTAGCAGAACTTTGACTTGTCGTGGATCGGCGTGCCGCACTGTGAACAATACATAGAGAATCCTCCTCTGTCTTCCCCGATTATAGGGGAAAAACCGCCCGTGAGTGCGGGTATTCGGGGCATAATTTGAAGCGGATCCATATAAGGAGGAGGAAAGTCGTGAAAGGCGGATTCCGGGAGGCACTGAGGCCTACCGTGATCTGTACATCGCATGGCTTGACGGAAGGGAGCCGACTGACGCGACCGCGAAGGAGTTCAGACCGGTCTGCGATGAGCCGGCGAAAGCCTTTCCCGGCTGGCCGGGACTTGATCATGAATTCTGAGAGTCAGGACTGCGGGGCCATTTGAAGATGAGGCGGTTTCCGCTCAGGAGACGGAGCGGGAGCCGCATTTGCTGTCCGCACAGCTCCTCCCGGAACACTGGGGGGAAAGAGACAAACTGGCCGGGAGCAGCAAGGACCTCGGCTGCTGCATCCTGAGGCCGGTTATTTCACCCCGCTCCAGAGAATAATTTTCTGCTCTTCCTCCGAGAAGACCATGGCGAATCTGACAAGTGGTTTTGCCGGAACGTAATTGCCATAATCCCTGTCCAGAATCTGCTGCTCTGCGGCCGAGAGGAGCCTTTCAGGAGACGAGCCATCTCTCGCAAACTTCATCTCAGCGATCAGCCTGTGATCAGCAAACTCCACAGTGATATCCGCCCTGCCTTTCTTCTGATGGTATTCCCTCCGGACATCAAGCCCGCTGCCTATGCAGTAGACTTTAATGAAATCGCAGGCCTGATACTCATCTGTCACCTTGTTCTCACTGCTTACAGCGCTGAAGATTTTGTTGAAGAAATCCGCACATTCCGCCGCAGTTATTTCCTTTTTACTGAGAATTGTCTTCTTTGCATTCGCTGTTCTGAGCCGTTTGATATCAAATATTTCTTCTCTGATCAGGCGCACCTGGGCATGCTGCAGTTCCGCGTTCGGGATTCCTACGGTTATGCTGTCGTCATCAGCTTCCTTTATCGTGTAATAGCCGCACTGGGTCAGCAGCACCCCAGGATCCATATCAGAGAGGGATGCGGCAGAGCTGAAATCATCCAGTGAGTAGGTCATTTCGTCCGGCTGATGAAAATACCCTCCATGGCTCCTGAAATAATTGACAAGAATTGCGGTAATGCCGCCATTGTCATACCAGTAATCAGCAAATTCCGGAATGCCGCTGCTGTTGAAAAATCTCAGTACCGACCACGTCTGGTAGACATGTGTTCTGTTTTTGCTGTCGAAGCAGTAGCCGTCATAATGCCTCCTTAGCTCATCCATCAGGGCATTTATCTGCTGATCAGTTACCCCGCTCTCTGGAATGCGGTTCAGAAGGGCAGCGGAACGGATAAGGTATCCCTTAAAATAGCTCCTGATTTCCTCTTCCGTATATCCGACAATTTCGCCGAATGCCGGATCGAGTGACAGGTCAATAATGTTGAAGCCTGCACTGAAGACAGAGATATGTCTGAAGCGTGAAACTCCTGTGATGAATACAAGTCGGAATTTGCCGGCATATGACTTCACAGCCGCAAAAAAGGAACGCATCTTAGACTGAATTGATTCAAATACGTCAGGGTTATTCAGATTTGCGCTGAGAGGACTGTCATATTCGTCAATCAGAAGCACTAGCGAGGTATCCTGGCTTTTACGGCACACGGCATCTGTAACATCTGCAAGGCCGGGAAAATCCTGCGGCAGGCTGGATCTGTCGATGAGGCAGCAGTCTGATGCAGCCCTCAGAAACATTGTCACTGCGGATTTCTCAAAAGACTCGGCTGAATCAGGCTGGGTCATCGAAAAATCAAGATGCAGAACTTTGTAGGTTCCGCTGTCCTTCCACAGCTTCTCTATGGCAAGTCCATGGAACATCTTAAGTCCGTCCCGGAAGAGAGACTCAAGGGTGGAGACCAGCAGAGTCTTGCCGAAACGGCGCGGGCGGGCAAGCAGATACTGCCTGTTGCTGTATCGCGCCAGCTCATAAATATGCGCGGTCTTGTCAACATAGAGCTGATTGTCTTTCCTCAGTGAGGAAAAAGAAGGATTTGAAACCGGCAACTGCTGAAGCTCTGTCATGATTCGGTCCTGTATTCTCAGATCTGCGTGCCGCGTGCACACAGATCAGTTTACCATCAATCAGATCAGCAAACCCTGTGCATCGGGATACCGGCAGGCTGCGCAATGCGGCACAGGCCCTGCCTTATGCGTGGTTGGGAAGCTGCCCGGACAGGAATGGCCGCAGCAGCCTTCATATACCATGCTGAATGTCAGCAGGGCTGCTGGCGGTTCGTCTGAAGAGGATGCCTCAGCCTTCGGAGGCTCTGATAACTTCTCCGTGAAAAGCCCAATCCCGCAGCCGCCCGGCAGGGAGCCACGGCACGCTGCTTCTCCTTCCTTCCCATATTCTCATCACTGATTGCCGAATACACGTAAAATACATGGTGCATACCCCGGATTAAGGCATGCATGACCAATCACGCTCAGGAAGACGGATCCGGATCTGCCGCAGTCCCATGGGACAGGCATCCGGGCTCAGGCAGGAGCAGAGCAGAATGACTGACAAAGAGACTCAGGCGCCGGCTGAGGAGCCGGCCGGACGCCTTATCCTCCGGACGCTCGCCATGCCGGAGAACACCAACCCGCAGGGCGACATGTTCGGCGGCTGGATCCTCGGGCAGATGGATCTCGGGGGCGCGATACTCGCGCGCGAGCTCGCGAGGGGGCGCGTCGTCACCGTTGCCATAGACAAGATGAGCTTCATCGCCCCGGTGAACGTGGGCGACATCGTCTGCTGCTACGGCAGATGCGTCCATGTCGGGCACACGAGCCTCAAGATCCACCTTGAGATCTGGGTGAAGAAGCTCGAGGATGCTAACGCGGTGAGGCGGAAGGTCACCGAGGCGGGCTTCACCTATGTCGCGATTGATGACGACGGGAAAAAGAGGCTCCTCCCCGAGAGCCTCAGGAACGCCGGCCCTGATGCTTCCGGAAAGGACGAAAGTGCCGGGGACGGCGGCATCTGCGATCCTGACGGCACGTTTATCGCGTAAAAAAATAAACAGTTACTTAACTGGGAACTAACGGATTAACTCACAATGAGCACAGCAAAAAACAAATCTGCAAGGAAGGCAGGAGGACGCAGGTCCCCTGCGAACGCAAAGAGGGCAAACGCCAGGAACGCGGCGGCAAAGAGCGCGAAGGCCGCGGAAGAGGAGAAGAAGACCGCAGCAGCGTCAGGGACACCGCAGCAGGCCGCAGCGCAGCCCGCCCCCGCCAAGGCCGCTGAGTCAGCGAAGGAGGAGCAGGCAAAAGCCGCCGAAGCTCCTGAAGTGAAGGCTCAGGATCCAGCGAAGGAGACAGCTGCAAAGCCTGAGGCCGCAGCTGCCGCCTCCGCACCTGAGGCAGAGCCGGCCGGCACCTCAGGCGCCGGAACAGTGACGCCTCCCGGAAACAATGGCTCATCCGGCTCAGCGAAGACCCTTGGTCTCATCGTCGTGGCCTGCGCCGTAATCGCCGCGGTCATCTTCATCGCCGCGCAGAATGCAGGAGGCCCCGCGCCTGCCGCCGCACCGGCGCCAGAGGCACTGAAAGCCGAAGCTGCAGCTCCGGCAAAGCCTGAGGCAAAGGATGATAAAGCTGCAAGCGCAGCGGCTGACACGAAGACTGCCGCTGAGGCAAAGGCTGATACCGCGGCAGAGCCCGTAAAGGCTGACGCAGTTTCCGAAAAGAAAGACACTGCAGAGGAAAAGCCTGCTGCCGCTCCTGAGGCAAAGGCTGACACTGCAGCTGAGCCTGTGAAAGCTGACGCAGCGTCCGAAAAGAAAGACACCGCTGAGGTGAAGACCGCTGCAGCGCCTGAGGCAAAGGCTGACACCGCCGCGGAGCCTGCGAAAGCTGATGCTGCTCCGGAAAAGAAGGACGCAGCTGAGGTGAAGACCGCTGCAGCACCCGAGGCAAAGGCTGACGCTGCTCCCGAAAAGAAGGATGTGACCGAAGAGAAGCCTGCCGCAGCTGAGACACATGCTGCTGCCGCAGCTGAGCCCGCAAAGGCAGAGTCCCCCGCAGAGGCGAAGGAAAGCACTGAGCCAGCAAAGGGTGAGCCTTCAGCCTCCGCGAAGGAGGCAGGCCCCGCCGTGACCGGGACTGAGACCTCTGATGAGACCAAGGCAGAGGAGAAAGCCCCTGCAGAAGCCGGTGCCTGCAAGAAACAGCCCAACAACTGCCTGCCTCCCGCAGCAGGTGATATCGACATCAGGATGCTTGACGTCGCACCGGGAACCTACACGAAGGAGAAGATCGCAGCCTCGGAGGCCATGAGAAGGACACTCGGCTCGTTCCAGAAGACCCTTGAGGACGGCACCAGGCTCTTCATCTACGAGGAGACCTGCGAGATCACCCACATCGGGCCTAAGGGCAGCGGCGAGGGCGGAGTCGCCCCGGTGCTCTTCTACGGGAAGATCGATCACTGCCGCGTATTTTTTGACGCACAGAAGTAAACAGAAGGAGGCAACAATGTACCGCGAACTGCCTGTTGAGGAGGCATACCACATCCAGACCGGAGGCCCGCTCATCATGATCGCGTCCGTCTCGGAGGACGGAACCGCTGATGTCATGACCGCGGCGTGGAACGCGCCGTTCGACACCGACCAGCCCCTCGTTGTCCTGGACAAAAGCCACACCACCTCGGCGAACATCCTCGCGACCGGCCGCTATGTCATATGCATCGTCTCCGATGCGGACACGAAGTCAGCCTTCGCCGCCGGCTCCTGCAAGGGGCGCGATGTCGGCGACAAGTTCGAGGCGAAGGGCATTCCCTCGAGAAAGTCGGCGAAGCTCGGCCTCAAGGTGCCTGACGGCTGCCTTGCCTACATCGAGTGCGAGCTTAAGGAGAGCGAGAAGCCGATGTTCGAGAAGTACGGGATTCTCGTCGGAAAGGCAGTCGGCGTTGAGGCAGACGAAAAGTACTGGCCGGAGGGCGCCGGGGACTTCAGGGAAGGCATGAAGCATGAGGTTCACCATGTCTCCGGATCCGTCCTTATCAGGGGCGGCGAGATAACGGGCTGAGCCTCTCTTTAATCAGACCTGACAGAACAAGGGCCGCATCCGTAAGGACGCGGCCCTTTTCGCTGTCACCGGGACTGCGGGGCCGCCGGAGCCCCGCTCTTTCCCCGAGGAAGATGAGGCTGCCTGCCCATCTTCCCGTCAGCTCGCTTCTTTCCCTTCTTTCCGGATGCCTTGTCAGTCGGATTTGCGTCAGGCGCCTTCGGCTGCCAGGCGGGAGCGGAGGAGAGCCTCAGCCCCTTGAGGAAATGCTTGATTTCCTTAAAGGTGTTCTTCCCGTCCCTGTTGAGATCAACCTGCCTGAAGTCTGCCGCCTTTACCCTCTCAAGCCTGTCGGTAAGCTCCTGCTTCACCTGGTCTGACCAGACGGTGTACTCCGGCTCGCTGATCCTGTAGTCATGATCCTTGTCGATCCTTCCGAAATCGGCGAGGAGCCGGTAGTCCATGCCGGTATCGTGATGGAATTTCGCGAAGAAATCAATGTCAGGGCAGCCGTCAGGACCGCGCCTGCCGTCAGGTCCGAAGCCTCGTCCGTCATGCCCGGGGCCGTGAGGACCGCGTCCGTCACCCCTGAGCTCGGTGGCGCCGGTAGCGCCGTCAGCCTGCCTGCCAGGCTGTCCCTTCCCATCGGGGCCGTGATGCCTGGCGCCGTCACGCTCTCCACGCTTTCCGTCAGCCGCGGGCATCTTCTTCGGGCCGGGAGCTGCCTGGCCCTTCTTTGCGCCGTCTGCGCCCTTAGCGTATGCGGCGAACTCGTCAACGGTTATGTAGCCGCTGCCGTCGGCGTCAAGGTCCTTGAATCCGGCGAGCCCGGCAACATCCTCCTCGAGGTGGCTCACGAGCCCTGCCTTGTAGAGGGCAAGCTCATTCTCGTCGAGGACTCCGTCATGGTTTGAGTCATAGTCATCGGCAAGCTTCAGGAGCTCGCGGTAGCCGTTCCTGTCAGCGGCGATAAAGTGATGGAAGCCGCGGTGCGCGTGTCCGTCAGCGGCAGGAGCGGGAGCGGCGCCGTCCTTCGGCGCGGGGGCTGTCCCTGCGTCAGCGGCCATGACCGGTACGGCAGGGATAAGGGAGAAAAGCGCAGCAAGAATAATGGTTTTTGCTCTCATGTGTTATCTCGAACGGGATTGAGGGCCCGGGGCCCGTCGCCGTTCCTCCTTTAGGGCCGCACATACTGCAGGCGGCAGAATGAAAAAGACCGTATCGTTTCCGGACGGACGGCACGGCCGAGCCGCGGCGCCATGCCCGGAGAGGATATTCCATTTTTGCAAAAAAATATACCGAAAAATCAAACATAAAGCGCCGGATTTCCGGCATTTTCCCGGCGCAGGCAGCTGGTCAATAATTATACATATGTCCGCATTCCGCGTTTTCAAATGAGCCCGTGACCGCCCGATCATGTATACTCCATAGCGCCTCAGGGAGACAGGAGAGAGCCATGGAACAAAAGTGCGACACGCCGTACAACTTCAACCTCGTTCATTTCGTGATGAGCGCGCCATCAATTTCGGATCTCCCGGAGGACACCGGCGCCGAGGTCGCTTTCATCGGCAGGTCCAACGCCGGAAAGTCGTCATGCCTCAACGCCCTGTGCAGCCGGAAGACCCTCGCGAAGACCAGCCGCACCCCGGGGCGCACCAGGCTCATCAACCTCTTCGAGCTTGAGCCCGGGAAAAGGTTCGTCGACCTCCCGGGCTACGGCTACGCCAAGGTCTCGAAGCAGGAGAAGGCCACCTGGGACCGCTCCCTTGAGGAGTACCTACAGAAGAGGGAGTCCCTCAAGGGACTCGTCCTCCTCATGGATATCAGGAACCCCCTCAAGGAAGGCGACCGGCAGATGATCGACTGGTCGCTTGCCGCCGGAATCCCCCTCCAGATCCTCCTTACGAAGGCGGACAAGCTCCCGAGGGGGCAGAGGAAGAAGGCGGTTGACGAGACCGCGATCGCCCTCCGCGAGTTCGGGCCGGGCGACATGAGGCTCTTCGCCTTCTCCGCAGTGGATCAGAGCATCGGCATGGACGCCTTCAAGCTCAACCTCACCGCCTGGTTCGATGAAACCCCGATCGGTGAGGGCCCTGATGGCGGAGAAGGGACGGAGGAGTAAAAGGGAGGCCTGGGCATTGTCTCCCTGGCTCCCGTGCCATGTTCCGCTGTTACACAGAGGGCTCCCGGGCAGCGCCTCTGCGTTCCCACGGCTGCGCCCGCGGCCCTGCTGAGCAATTTCGCGGCCAGGCAGGAATCAGTTTTCTCAAATGTCTCCATGGACGGCCGCCCGCCGTCACAGAGCGATGATCAGAAGCTGATGAAAACGTTCACAGCACAAGGAGCCGGCATCAGAGGATATTTTAGGTATTGCCCGCCCTGAATATCTTCCGGTGACTCAAAAGCTTCAGACAAATGCGGTACGGCAGAATCATGGGCCAGACAATACCGGAATATCTTCCCGGACGGCTTTGAATATGGAAATCAGACGCGACACCTATCTTGAGAAGCTTATAGTCCGCAGAAACAACGGCCTGATCAAGGTTGTCACGGGACTCCGCGGCTCCGGGAAATCATACCTGCTCCGGACTCTGTTCAAGAATCATCTGCTGGATGAGGGCGTTCCCCGGGATCACATTATCGAGATGGCGTTTGATCTCCCTGAGAATCAGGAATACCTCGACCCGAAAGTGTTCTATCCATGGGTTCTGGGCCGGATTAAGGACGGCGGGCAGTACTGCATGCTGCTCGATGAGATACAGCTCCTGCAGGAATTTGTCAGCGTCCTGAACGGGCTTGCCGACAGGAAAAACTGCGATGTCTATGTGACCTGCAGCCGGGCGGAATTTCTCCCCCGGGACACCGCCACGGAATTCGGCGGCAGGGGCGATGAGGTGCATATGCATCCGCTCTCATTTGCGGAATTCATGACGGTTTACAAGGGACATTATTATGACGGATTCAGGGAATACCTGATCTTCGGCGGCCTTCCTGCCGTCGTCCTGGCTCAGACTCCCGAAGAGAAACAGGCACTGCTCGGGAACCTGCTGGAAACCTGTATCCGTGATATCAGGATAAGGAACAGGCTGCGCAATGCCGGTGAAATGGGAACCCTGCTTGATATTCTCTCCTCTTCTGCCGGCACTCTCACAACCCCGAACAGGCTGTGCAGCACCCTCCGCTCAGCGGGCAGCCCGAAAATCACATCACCGACCGTCACCAGGCATACCGGGTATCTGGAGGATTCCTTCCTTATTGAGGAGGCAAGGCGTTACGACATCAAGGGAAAGTCCTGTGCCGGCACGCAGCGGAAGTATTATTTCACCGACACCGGGCTTTGCGGCGCAGCAGGCGGCTTCCGGCAGAGAGAAGACAGCTGTTCAGTGGAGAGCATTATCTTCAACGAGCTCCGGATCCGCGGCTTCAGGGTGGATACAGGCTGTCTGAGCGTCACCGGACCGGATAAAGTCAGGAAACCCGTAAAGACACAGCCTGAGGCGGACTTTATCTGCAGAAAAGCCTCCAGAAAATATTATATCCAGTCAGCATATCTTCCTGGGACAGCGGAAAAGACACAGCAGGCAGTCAGATCGCTCCTCAGGATCAGGGACCACTTTAAGAAAATCGTCATAACGTCCGACACGCCAGCGCCTTTCTACACAGAGGACGGCATCCTGATGATGAGCGTTTATGATTTCCTGAGGGACAGCAGATCACTCGATTTCTGAAAGATATTTGAGGATCTGATGCCCGGAATGTCTTTTACGGAGCATGTCCGGTCCAGGGGCAGGAGTCACTTCTCCTGCAGACTGGTGCTGTCTTCCGGGAGCTCCCTGAGGAGCGCCTTCGCTTCCCTGCTCCCGTGCTCAGCGGACTCACGTATGAGCTTCAGTCCCTCGTCCCGGTTCTCCTCCACTCCGACACCGTTGAGGTATATGCGCCCGAGCGTGTACTCCGCATCCGGTGAGTCCTGAACCGCTGCGAGTCTCAGCCATTTCGCCGCCTCGGCAAAATCCTGCTTCACTCCGTTTCCCGCGATGTACAGGTTTCCGGTGAGCGTCTGCGCGCCGGTATCGCCCTGCTCCGCGGCCTTCCTCAGCCATTTCGCCGCCTCGGCATAATCAGCCTTTACCACCTCTCCTGAATAATAGAGGAGGCCGAGATCGGTCTGCGCGTCCGCATATCCCTGCTCCGCGGCCTTCCTGAGCCACCTTACCGCCTCAGCGGTATCCCGCTTCACTGTCCGGCCGTTAAGATATGCGAGCCCGAGGAGGCGCTGCGCGGCCGGCACGCCCATGTCCGCGGACACACGTGCCAGTTTCACGGTATCGGCCAGATCCTGCCTTGCTCCGCTGCCGTAGGCAAAGATGGTGCTGAGGCTGAACCAGGCATCGGGCTGGCCGTGCTCTGCGGCCCTCTTGAGCCATTTCACCGCCTCGATCGAATCATGCCTCACCGCGGCTCCCTCAAGGTAAGAGATGCCGACCGCATACTCCGCGGAGGGATATCCCTGATCGGCCGCTTTCCGGTACCACTCAAACGCCCCGGCGGGATCAGCCGCAGTCCCCTTGCCGTTCTCGAGCATGTACCCGAGGAGGTACTGTGCCCTGGCTTTGCCCTGCGAGGCAGCCTCACGGCAGTGCCTCAGGGCCTCAGGGTAATTCCGCTCCGCCTCATTCACCTCGAAGAGGCCGTAGCAGATGTCCTCTGCCGTACCGTCCGCGAAGGCCGGGGATGCGGCAAATGCCACAGCGGCAGCGGCGGCCAGAATCAGTTTTCTCATTTAATTTCTCCCGGATGACTGCCATGGCAGTGGTGCCTGCTGCTCTTCTCTCTGTCCGGCATCACGGCCAGGCACGCCGGAGCCGGAAGTTTCCTGCCTGCTGCGCTTTGGGGAGAGTCCGGTCCGGCGGGATGAGCCGCTCCGGCCTCTCCGGCTGATGAACGCTATTTCCCGGAAAGCTCCTTGAGGTACGCCTTCGCTTCCTCACTGCCGTGCTCCGCGGCCTCGCGGATCAGCTTCTCGCCGGCGGCGGCATCCTGCTTCACCCCGGCGCCCTTGAGGTACATGCGCCCGAGCGTAAACTCCGCATCGGGTTTGTCCTGCTCAGCGGCCTTCGTGAACCATCTGGCGGCCTCGGCGTAATCCTCCTTCACCCCGGAGCCGGTGAAGTACAGGGTTCCAATGGCCTCCTGAGCATCGGCATTGCCCTGCTCAGCGGCCTTCAGGAGCCATTTCGCGGCCTCGGCATCATCCTGCCTGACGCCGGTGCCGGAGTAATACAGTGAGCCGAAGTCTGCCTGTGCGTCTGCGTACCCCTGCTCAGCGGCCTTGCTGATCCATTTGACCGCCTCGGCAGTATCCTGCTTCACCGCCTGTCCGTTGAGGTACGCAAGACCGAGCAGGTGCTGAGCCTGCGCGTACCCATGCTCAGCAGCCTTGCGGTACCATTTAATCCCCTCCTCATTATTCTCGCTGACTCCGAGCCCGTCCAGGTACAGCGTTCCCAGGGCGGCCTCGGCGGCCGGCACTTCCTTGTCAGCTGCAATGCGCACCCACTTCGCCGCCTCGGCGTAATCCTGTGTCACTCCGTTACCGTAGGCGTAGATGTTGAAGAGAGCAAGGGCCGACGTGGGCTCTCCCTTTCCGGCGGCTTTCTTAAACCACTTGACCGCCTCGGCAGTATCCTGCTTTACCGCCACACCCTTGAAGTAAAAAGCACCGACAACAGCCTCGGCAGTGACATACCCCTGATCGGCTGCCTTACTGTACCACTCAAGCGCCCCTGCCTGATCAGCCGCGGTTCCCTTTCCGTTCTCGATCATCTGACCGAGAAGGTACTGTGCCCTGGCCTTGCCCTGCTCAGCGGCCTCACGGCAGTGACTCAGTGCCTCAGTGTAATCCGGCCCGGCGCCATTCCCGTCAAAGTACCTGTAGCAGGTTTCCTCCGCCGTATCACCCGCGAAGGAAGGCACGGCGGCAAATGCCGCAGCGGCGGCTGCGGCAAGAATCAGTTTTATCATGTGCTGTCTCCATAGGACTGCGCTCACAGGGCAGTCCCGGCTGTTTCTCTGCTGAATCCGCTCTTCATAATGAGTCCTCGATCCGGCAGTGTCTGTGCTGTTCAGAACTGAATAATGACACGGGGAAGGGAACTCGGGCAACCACACCGAGGGGTGAAACCACTGGTAAACAGGGGAAAATCAGGGAGGGCTGGGGCAGGCGGCCACAGGATCGGTGAATAGGGAAACGCGATGAAAGCTTATGCCGGACATGCGGCTGAAGAGAACCGGCCGGATTATTCCAATGCACGGCCGGCGGTGGAGATGAGACATAACTCTGGGATCCTGCAGCTCTGACTGCGTGACCGGTCATACAAACGCTCAGATTCAGACAGCTCTAACTTTCAAAGTCTCTCTCACACTGCCGCTCAGATACCAATGAGCGCGGTTCCGAGAGTCTCAGGCTGTCAGAGGCAACCCGGAACATGGCTCTATACTGTCTCACAGACCAAGCTGATTAAGTCTTCCCTTAGCGTCTGCATTACCAGCGGCAGCTGCTTTACGGTACCATTTCAACGCCTCAGCACGATCCTTGGTGACAGCAATCCCGCGCTCAAACATCCAGCCCAGCATATACTCAGCCTGATGGTTTCCCAGAGCTGCAGCCTTTTTGAACAATTTAAGAGCTTCTTCGTAGTTATTATTGCTTATATAGTATTGATATCCTTGTTCATACGCCCGAATGGATTCCGGATTGTTCAGATACTCATCCAAGTATTGAAGCTTTTCTTTCGCCTCCTTATTGCCCTGCGCAGCAGCCTTACGGTACCATTTGGCAGCCTCAGCGTCATCCTTTCCGACATAGGTTCCGTCTTCATACATCCAGCCAAGGTTAAACTGGCTGCCCTCATCTCCCCGCTCTGCGCCCTTGCGGAACCATTTTGCGGCCTCGGAATAATCTTTTTTAACACCCTGTCCTTCATAGTACAAAATGCCTAGCCAGCCGTATGAAGCCTCATTTCCCTGATCTGCAGCCTTGCGGAACCATTTAAGCGCCTCGCCGTAATTCCTCTTTACGCCCTGCCCGTTGTAGTACAAAAAGCCAAGCGCATTCTGAGCATATGCATCCCCCTGCTCAGCGGCCTTGCGGTACCATTTCGCAGACTCGCCGTAATTCTTCTTTACGCCTTCTCCGTTATAGTACATGCCGCCAAGCCAGCCGTATGCAGCCGCATTTCCCTGACCTGCCGCCTTTCGGAACCATTTCAGCGCCTCGCCGTAATTCCTCTTTACGCCCTGCCCGTTGTAGTACAAAACGCCAAGCTCATTCTGAGCATATGCATACCCCTGCTCAGCGGCCTTGCGGTACCATTTGGCAGCCTCTGCGTAATTCCTTCTGACTCCCTTTGCCTGGTCGTACATCCAGCCCAATGTTGTCTGGGCGTCGGCATTGCCGAGCTCTGCGGCTTTCCGATAATATTTAACAGCCTCGGCGTAATTTTTCTCATTGAAGTACCTGTTGCCAAGCGCAAGTGCCTCAATCTCACCCTCACCGTCAGCATCGCTCTGAGTCTGTCCGGTGCCTGATGAATTCTGGCTGAAGCCTTTCTTATCGCGGGAAATTAAAGTTTCAACAGCTTCAATTCTGATACGGGCTTCTTTGTTTCCAAGTTCGGCTGCCTTCCGGTACCATTTAAGGGCTTCGGCATAATCCTGTCTGACGCCAAGTCCACGCTCGTAATTCCAGCCCTGGTCATACTCGTACATACCTGACTGCTGATCTGCTGTCATGACTGCCTGCACATCGTCTTCTGCAGAGTCATTGTTCCGGGTTACGGCACTCTCCTGCGCAGCATTCCCTGCCGTAATTTCCTGAGCAGGCTGGACCTGGACCTGCACGGGCTCCGGCTGTCCTGAGCCGCCGCTGCTGAGCTTTCCGAAAGCAAACGCCCCTGCGATGAGGACAAGCACGGCGAGCCATTTCATCCTGAACGGGGAGCTCTTTTTCACCGAGCCTGCATCAGCCTGGGCCACCGTGCCCGGAGCATTGACTTTGGCGACGGAGCTGCTGCCAGCCGGCTTCGGCTTCTCCATGTGCGGATGCTGCTCCTGCACACGTGCATCTGGAGAGTGGCTTTCAGCCCTGACTCCGCTGTCTGACTCCTTTCGCTCCTCCTCACGTACATGATCAGCACTATTGCCGTTTTCCATTGGATCAAAACCGTGATCCGCGGGCTCCATGACCGTGGTCTGGAGTCCCATCGCGAAGGTTATTGAGTCAACCGCGTAATCGGCAAGCTCCTGCTTGAAATGCCTGTCCTCCGCGAGGGACATTTTCAGGCTGCGGGCAAAGGAAAGGCATCCCTCGCTGTCATCATCGAGGAAGAGACTGCAGAGCTTCTTTCCGGAGCCGTCCGAGACAATGCTCTGGAAGACCTGTTTTACGGCCGGATGATCATTGAATGCCCTGAAATCAGACAGTATGAACATCAGGCGCTTTTCCTGAAGCACTGAAACGCCGAACTGCCTGATGATTTTCCTGAGAGCCTCCTCGAGCTTCATATCCTGTATTCTCCCTTGCTGTCTTCCTGCCCTGTCTGACCGAAATCAGGCTTCCCGTAATCTTATGGAAAATATTCCACACTGCAGCGGGCCTGAAGAGCGCCCATGGTCAAAGGCACATTGAGTTCCATGCCATCATTTCTTCGTTGCTCGCATCCGGTGGAAGCGGTGCGCATACACCGGAGGAAGGGGCTTCCATATATTTCCTGAGCGAGTCATATCTCATCTTCGCGTCAGCGCTCCCGAGCCTGGTTGCCCTCTCGTAGAACTTCAGGGCCTTTTCCAGATCCTGGGTGACGCCGGTCCCGCTCTCGTACATCCGTCCGAGCTTCAGCAGGGCATCAGTGTTTCCCTTGTCCGCGGCCTTCATGAACTGTTCCAGCGCCGCTCCGTACCTCTGCTCTGAGCAGAGCTGCTCTCCCCTGTAGTACTGGAATGCTGAGCAATTGAGGACAAGGAGCACGATGACCGTGACTGCGGCGGCAGAGGCAATGATGCTCACAGCCCATCTGAACCATGAGCTCTTCCTGACGGACGGTACGCCGCAGCTCCCCTGCACGGTGCTTTCAGGCCCGGCATCATTGCCATTCACCGTCTGAAAGGACCTCTGCTCCGGAGCGCCTGTGCCTGCTGCTTTCCGCGGACCGGAATTCCGGTCTTCTGAGCCAGAATCATGAAGCGGTGCTTTCTGTTCCGGGCTGTGCCCGTTTTCTGCAGGATCAAAACCGCGGTATGTCGGCTCTGTCACAGAGTTCTGTATGCCAAGCACAAAGGATATGCAGTCTGCCGCGTAATCTGACAAATCCTGCCTGAAGTGCCATGTCTGCGGAAGCGCTTTCCGGAGATAATCCGCATACAGACGGCATTCGGAATCGTTCCCCTGACTGGCCCTCGTGTATATTTCCTTCCCGTAGCCAGCTGTGACAATTGTCTCGAACACCTTTTTCATGGCAGGGTATTCATCAAAGGCGCGGCAGTCTGACAGCGTGAAGATCAGGCGTTTTTCCTTCAGCACAGAAATGCCGAACTCCCTTAATGCCTTACCGAGCGCCTCCTCGAGCTTCATATCCTGTATTCCCCCTGCCTTACTTCTTCACCCCGGCCTTTGCCTGATCCGCGGTCAGTATGTCCACGAGCTCGACCTCGAATACGAGTACGGAGTTCGCGGGGATCTGACCCATAGGCCTGTCGCCGTAGCCAAGCTCCGGGGGGATCCAGAAGCGGTACTTCGCCCCCTTCTGCATGAGGGACACGCCCTCGGACCAGCCCGGGATTACAGAGTTGAGAGGGAACTCGATGGGCTCCTTGCCGATGTTCTGGTCAAATACCTTTCCGTCGAGGAAAGAGCCCTTGTAGAATACCTTGACAACGGATTCCTTGTCGGGCCTCGGGGCATTCGCGTCCCCCGCAGGCCTGATGACCTGGTACTGGAGGCCGGAGGCGGTTGTCTTGACGCCCTCCTTCTTCGCGTTCTCCTCAAGGAACTTCTCTCCCTTTCTGATTTCTGCCGCGGCCTTCTTCTTCTCAGCCTCGCCGGCCTTCTGCTTCAGCTTTGCGTCAAAGTCAGCGAGAAGCTTCTGCTTGTCAACGCCCTGGAGCCGGTCTCTCACATACAGTCCGTCAGAGAAGCCCTCGATGATGAGTGATGAGTCAAGCTCCATGCCGAGCTCTCCCTGCTCCCTGTTGGTCTTCGCGATATAGGAGCCGAGGGACTGTCCGACTGCGTAGGCAACAGCATCGTTGCCTGATGGAACAGCATCGCCCGCCTCCGGAGACTTCTTCTCAGGCGCTGCCGCCTGAAGAGGCGCCGCGGCCTCTGCCGGTGCCGCCGCACCAGAAGGAGATCCTGCGGCATTCCCGGCGGGAGCCTTGTCACCGCCTGAAAGTCCGACGGCAAGGGCGATAAGCGCAGCCGCGCCGATGAAAGCAGCCGCCCATCTGACGCCTGAGCCCTTCCTCGCAAGAGGTGCGCTGCCGTGTGCGGTGTTTCCTTTGTCCGCACCACTCTCAGTCCCTGCGGGAGCAGGGCCCTCATCAGAAGGGCCGGCCGCAGCCGCGGTCTTCCAGGCGCCTTCAGCTGAGGACAGGGAAGCGCCGTTCCCGTCTGGCACTTCCGCCCAGGCTTTTCCTTGAGCCGCACTGGCTGTCCCGGAGCCCTGTCTTTCATCGCCCTTTCCGTGAGAAGGAACCGGTCCCTTGCCGGAATGTCCGGCAGTGTCTGATACTTTCCGCTCCCCAGCCGGGGAGCCACCGGCGCTCCCTGTGCCTGCGGGCTCTCCTGATTTCTTTGTCCCTTTCCCGGCCCCTGTGCCGGCGCCATTTGCGGCATTTCCGCTATCAAGCGGCTCAAAGCCGTTGTCGAGGGGCTCGGTCACGGACGGGATCATGCGGAGAGCAAAGGAGATGCAGTCAACCGCGTAATCCGCAAGCTCCTTCTTGAAGTGATGGTCCGCTGCCAGGGCTTTCTTCACCCTGTCAGCGCACGGGAGGTACTCGGAGCTGTCACCGTCAAGGCTCTTCCCGCAGAGCTCCTTCCCGTACCCGTCCGAGACGACTGCCTGAAGGATCTGCCTCACGGCTGGGAATTCATCAAAGGCGCGGTAGTCAGCGAGGACGCTCAGGAAGCGCTTTTCCTCAAGGATGGCAGCGCCGAACTCCCTTATGACCTTCCGCATTGCCTCATGCAGTCTCATAACCAAATCTCCCGTTCATCAAGACGCCGGCATGGCCGGAGTATGCAAAAATCAGTGAAGAGCCGCGGATCCCGGCCTTACAGGGATTTCCGCTACAGGCAAATGGAATTCCATGCCATCATCTCCTCAGCGGTGGCACCAGGAGGCAGCGGGGCGCATGCGCTGTCAGAAGGAGCTTCCATATATTTATGGAGCGAGTCGTACCTGCTCTCGGCCTCCTGGCTCCCGAGCCTCCTCGCCCTGTCATAGAACTCAAGGGCCTTTTTGTAATCCGCGCTGATGCCTTTTCCTGTCTCGTACATCAGGCCGAGCTTTAACATGGCATCCTCATTTCCCTTGTCAGCCGCCTTCTCGAAGAGTTTCATCGCCGCGCCGTAATTCTGCTCCGCGTAGAGCTTCTCGCCCCTGCGGTACTGGAATGCGGAACTGCTGAGGACAAGGAGCACGATGACCGCGACGGCGGCAGCCGCGGCAAGCGGGATCGCGAGCCACTTCATCCGGAAGGACGGACTCTTCCTGCCGGCGCCGTTGTCAGGGGCAGCGCTCCCCCCGCCGGATCCGCTCTCCTGCCCCTTAGCCGCGCTCTCCCCTGAGCTGTCATCCTGCGTTCCGCTGTCATAAGGATCAAAAGGCTCCCTCACCGATGAGAGCATGCCGAGCGCGAGTGAGACCGAGTCGACCGCGTAGTCCGCGAGCTCCTTCCTGAAGTGCATGTCAGCGGCGAGGGATTTCTTGACGGTGCCCGCGAAGCTGAGGTAATCGGACCTTGACGCGCTGCGGCTCCTCGAGTAGAGCTCATTCACGTACCCTCCGGAGAGGAGGGCCTTCACGACCTTCTTCATGGCGGGGTAGTCGCGGAAGGCATGATAGTCAAGCAGCATGAAGATGAGGCGCCTCTCCTTAAGGACCTCCCTACCGAACTGTCTGGTGCATTTAAGCAGCGCCTCCTGCAGTTTCATCGTCTAATCCTCGCCTCTCGCTCCGCGCCGCCGGCGTCCGCATCCCCGGCCGTGTCCTGCCCGTCATCGCCGCCGCTCACGGGAATGTTCTCCTGCAGATCTTCATCGCCTGAGTCCTGAACGCTTTCATCCGCGGCGTCCGTATCCGGGGCCGTATCCTGCCCGTCCTCACCGCTCTCCGCAGGAACGTCCTCCGGCAGCTCTTCATTGCCCGGGTCCTTGACGCTTTCATCGGAAGGGAGTCTCTCATGGTCTCCGGCGCCTGACTCATCCCCGGCGGAGTATCCGCCTTTGATGATGAGATCCTGCCAGGTATTCCGAGGCACGCTGTCCTCTGCAGGAGCCTCAAAGAACCGTGCAGCCTCACGGAAGACATCAGACAGATACACTTTCCCGGCCGGCACAGCCTGATCTGAAGGCTGCCTCATGATCCCGATAAGACGGACTGCGTTCCTGTCCGTCGTGAATATTCCTGCCTCAATGACAAATCCCGTGACTCCGCCCTTTGTCATGCTGTGAGGATTATACCCGCCGGCCTCTGCCCCGCTCTCTGCGGGCGCTGCCCGGGAGCCGTAAGCGCTGCCTGGCATAATTTCCGCAGCCACAGGCATAGCTGCAGAAGGACCTTCGCCGACCGCGCCGGTCTCCGCGTCATTTCTGACAATGTAGGATTTGAGGAACAGCGCGGCTCCCGCGAAAACAAGCACAATGAATATGAGCTCCGCGAAAAGCATGATGCTGCGCCCGCGCGCCGCGCCTTCCGCGGGCTCCGTCCCGCCCCGGGACGCAGCATCCGTGCTCCTGATGCCTTCCCGCGGCCCTGCCGGAACCTCCTTTTGTGTCCCGTGACCGGAGACCGGACTGAATGCTGGATTGGGCTCTGTTTTGTGCCCGGATGCCCTGCCCTCCGTGACTGCGGGATTGGGCTCCGCCGCTGCCTTTGAGCCGGCTTTCTCCATCACGGCATCGTTGAGCCCCGGCACATTAACCGGCTTTCCGCCCGCCGCCTCAAGCTCGGCATTGAGGCTGATGTAGCTCTCCCCGAGGGCTTTCATCTCAGCGAGGTCACTGTCAAGCTTCTTTTCACTGTGCGCCCTGTCCGCCTCCTCCTTCGGAGTGAGATCAGGCCGGCCGCTGTATGAGGAGATCCTGTCCTTCAGGGCATCTATTTCCTTAAGAAGCTGCTCCCTCCGGGCCATGATGTTCCCGATCTGCCACCTGATGATGCGGCTGACCGCAGGTCCGAGCACGCTCTCGTCATAGCAGCAGACCACGGACATGTCATCCTGGCTCCCCATCCGGCTGAGCTCCGGAAGGGCCTCCTTAAGCTCCTTCGAAGCGCCGGCGTCCGAGGATTTCCAGACGGCCTTCAGGATATTGGCGTAGAAATTCGCGAGGTCAGGGAGCTCGCCGAAGGAGCCGTCAAGGCCGTCGGAGCCGAGGAACACCGCCATCGGGAAAGTGTCCTTTCCGCCGAAGCAGTACCTGAACTCGTCCTCCGCCCCCTCGTTGCAGAGCGATGTCGTGCTGTTGAGGAAGCATCCCTCGTCATCCCAGGGGACCGGTTCGCTCCACTTCCCGTCAGGGGAGAAGGCGATGCATTTCCCGTCGCCGATGTGGAAGGCAAACCAGTATGACGCGGTCCTCGCGAAGCAGATGAGCGTGCAGCCGTAGGTCTCGTCAAGCCCGGTGCGGCGCCCGCTGCCGTCACGGCTCATGAACGCCTTGATGTACTCGGGGCGGACCTTCGCCTTTTCAGCGTCAGTTACCGGATTCTCATCGGCATCGCGGGCAATCGCCTCATGCCATTTTCTCCTGATTGTGACGAAGAGCTCCCGGAAGAGGACGTCGTATCTGTCCGGAGTCCCGGGGCCCGCAGTGAGCGCTTTCCTCTGTATGAGCGGCTCATCGCCGAAGAGAGCCTTGTCAGTGTCCCTTATGAAGTCCCGGACACACTCCCTTGTGACATCAGCGGCAAGCCTCGAGCCGGTCTCGCTCCGGAAGTAGCGCGCCCCGCCATGGCCGTCAGATACGATGCCGATCGCATTGGGGCCTTCCGCCCGGGCAAAGCAGTAATCCTGGCAGGGCTTGTTGCCGGCAGCAATGTGGCCTGCTCCCTGGCATCTCTCTGATATCGCTCTCATATATGCACCAACTCCGTATAAGCCGCGTGTCCTGCTTCACTCTCACCCGTCAGCACCGCAGATGATCTGATCTCTGATGAGGAAACGTCTCACCATGAAGGCCCCCGGTTTTTGTCCGCGAGGTGGAACCATTTCAGCGCCTCGCCGTGATCCTGCGCGACACCGTACCCTTTCTCGTACATCTGCCCGAGTTTCCTCTGGGCCTCGGCATACCCGCGGCTTGCCGCCCTGCAGTACCATGCGGCAGCCTCAGCGTACTTCTGCGAAAAGAAATATATATCGCCGATTCCTGACGCGGCACCCGCATTTCCCCTTGCGGCGGCTTTCCTGTAGAACAGGATCGCATTCTCGAAGCTGTGCCTGACGCCGCGCCCGTCACGGTACATGTCGCCGAGGCTTTTCATGGCGCCGTCATGCCCGAGCTCCGCGGCTTTCCTGAGGAGCAGGAACGCTTTCTCAAAGCTCTGTCTTCTGAGGCACATTATGCCGAGCTCATACACCGCACCGGGATTTCCCTGCCTCGCCGCTTTAATGAGAAGCTCCTCTGCCCTCCAGGGATTGCGCGGGGCTCCCTGACCGGTAAGATGCATCAGGCCGAGCCGGTACTCAGCGAACGCGTCACCGCTCCCTGCGGCCTTCCGGTAGCAGTCTGCCGCGTCCCTGAGGCTCTGAGTGACACCGCGTCCGGTCTCATAAAGGTACCCGAGGCGCCCCAGCGACCTCTGCTCTCCCCTGCGGGCGGCCTTACTGTAGTACTGCGCGGCCTTCCCGAAATCCTGCTGTGCGCCGCGCCCGTCCTCGTGCAACCTGCCGAGACAGTACATGGCAATGGCCGATCCGTTCCGTGCGGCCTCACCATACCATCTCAGGGCCTCGGGGAAGCTCTGCGGAACGCCGCGCCCGGTCTCGTAAAGATATCCGAGAAGGCCCTGCGACTCAGCGTCACCCTGCTTTGCCTTCCGGAGGAGCTCCAAAGCCCTCTCACGCTCCGGATCCTGATTCCCCTGGGCAGCGCCTGCATCCGCTGCTCTCCCGATGACCTGCTGTGAATGCCCAAGAGCCTCTTCAGAGCAGTTCCCGGCTTCCTTCCGCTCCTCCGAGACGCTCCCGGCCGCCTTTTCTCCGTCCGGTACTGAGTCTCCGGAAAGCGTCCCGGCGCTTTCCGCCGCGCCGTCTCCAGCGCGGGTCTCACCGTACCCGCGGAGCTCGGCGGCGAGCTCGCTGTACCTCTGATTGAGCTCCTTCCTGCTCTCGTCCGCCCGGTCAATTTCCTTCAGGCAGAGGTTACGGTCAATCCTGTCCTTCCCGGAGAGGGAGCCCCGGCCCTGGTATTTCCCGAGCTCCGCCTCAAGGGACCTCTTCCGGCTGCGCGCCGCGTCCATGTCAGACTCGACGCAGGAGAGCTGCCACTCAATAAGGCTCCTCTGCGCCCGCACAACCGCGCTTTCATCGCAGCAGCAGGCCACGGACACATCGTCACCGCTCCCCCTGCGGCTCAGCTCCGGAAGCGCGTTCCCGAGCTCCGCCTCTGCGTCCTCGCCTCCGGATCTGCCGATGAGCTTCAGGATCCCCACGTAGAAATCCGCGAGGCTCCGGGTATCGCCGAACGATCCGTCAACCCCGTCCGATCCGAGGAACACCGCCATCGGGAGGGTCTTCCTGCCGCCGTAGCAGTACCTGAACTCGTCAGGAGCGCCGTCATCGCAGAGCGACGTGGTGCTCGTGAGGAAGCAGCTCTCGTCCCAGGGGACCGGCTCGCTCCACTTCCCCTCAGGCGAGAAGGCAATGCACTTCCCGTCCCCGATCTGGAAGGCGAGCCAGAAGCTCTCCGTCCTCACAAAGCAGATGAGCGTGCAGCCGTAGGTCTCAGGAAGACCCGTGCGCTCCCCGCTGCCGTCCCTCGCCTCAAAGGCCTCAAGGTACTCCCTGGGGACCTTCTGCCGCTCCTCTTCAGTGAGCGGATGCTCCCTTGCATGCCCTGCGATCCGATCGCGCCAGCGGACGGCTATCGCCCCGAACAGCCGGTGCATGAGCTCATCGCGCTCATCCCATTTCCGGAGATCCTTCTTCCCGCGCTCCGTGGTGAGCGCCTCGCGTCCCGTCACCGGCTTACTGGTGAAAAGGCCGGGATCAGCGTTCTCGATGAGCTCCGAGACGCATGACCTCGTGACCTCGGCCGCGGCCTCCGCCCCGGCCCTGCTCCGGAAATAGCGCCTTCCGCCATGTCCGTCGCAGACAACGGCCATCGCAAAGGAGCCCCTCGCCTCCGCCAGGCTGAAATCCTGGCATTCCCTGCCGTCCGCCCGGTGGCTCTCGCCCCTCCTGGAGACTGCTATCGCTTTCATCGGGAAACCCGCCCAGGACGTTCCGGTGCCTCAGGAAGAGAGCCTACCATTCACCCCATGGATCAGAGTCGTCCGCCTTATCTGCTGGAGCGTCGCCGACGCCGCGGATGTTTTTGACGGCTTCCTTAACCTCGTTCTCCACGCTCGCCTGCTTGGTGCTGCCGCCCGCGGTGGTGCTCCTGCTTCCGACCGTCGACGAGGTTACGGCCACAATCCTGATGACCTGCTTCAGGGCCTCGATGTTGTGAACAGGGAACACTGACTCCTTCGAGCCGGTGAACTCGGCGAGCACGTCGCGGTCGGCGTCCTCGCCGATGGCGATGGCCACCTTGATCGCGTGCCGGTACCACTTGTTCTTCTTCAGCTCGTCGAGCCCGCTCTCATAGTCATCGGTCGGGCCTCCGTCCGAAAGGAGGATGATCACCGGGGCGTAGCACGGCCCGTTCATGAAGCTCCCGGCGCTCATCCTGCCGTTAAGCTCCTGGAACGCCTCGCCCATCGAGGTGAGGCCGTCAGCCTGCACATCCTGCCAGACAAAGTCCGAGGCGGGCTTCGGCTCGTCATAGATCCAGCGCGTCCCGCTCGAGAACTCGAGCGCCGCTATGCGGATCTCCGCGTCGGGGTTCTCGGATGAGATCTCGCTGATCATCGGGAGGACATTCTCGACGGCGTCATTGACCGCCCCGATCTTGCTGCCCTCCATGCTGGTTGACGTGTCAATCAGGAAAAACAGCGTCATGGCCCTTCGGGATATCTTGACCGTCCTGTCCAGAATCGACATAGAATGAATTCCTCCTGCTGTTACCTGTTCCTGATCTCGCCCTTATAGACGGCGCCGCCTGCCGGGAACTCCGCCTTGATTCCGGCCTTGACCGGCATCCTCCCGCCCGGGGCAACGCTCTTTTTCCTTCCCTGCGTGTCAATTGCTGTCCAGGCATTGTCCGAGATATTATGGAGCCAGAGATGGCCTCCCTCCTCCACGGCCTCGGCCTCCGGCCTGTCATCGCGGTCAAGGAACACCTGCGACCCGGGGAGGAGCGGGATATTGCGGCCGCCCGCAAGGGCGAGCGTGTTCCTGATGTCAATCTCATCGCTGCATTCGACGCACCTCACCGTGCCCTCAGCGGGGTCGGCGAAGGTCTCGCCGCCGCAGTGCGGGCAGGTGACGATCTCGTCGCGCGCGCGGGCTATCACGTCCTGCCACTTCGACTCAAGCATGCGCGAGTGCGGGTTCCTGAGCCTCTCCTGGCTGAACTCCCCGACAAAGGCGTCCTTGAGCACTCTGGGGAATGCCGGCCAGAGGAGGATGACGTTGCTGTGGATGCCCTTCACCGGGCGGTTCTTCGGATCGTCACGGTCATAGATGAACACGAGGTCGGTGCCATAGCACTTCTTCTCGAACTCCTCGGTCATGCACGGGCAGCCCGCGACCCATTTCCCCTCGAAGGGATGGCTGCCGAAGAAGAGCAGGAAGAGCATGACGGAGAGCGAGAACCGGTCGCTCAGCTTGTCGGGGGTGCCGCCCGTCACGACCTCCGGGGCCATGTAGCGGGCCTTCCCGAGGATGCCGGTCGTCTGGCCCTGGGCGCACACGTTGTCGTTGTCGCAGATGAGGACGTCGCCGGTGTCCGGATTGATGAAGAAGTTGCCGTCGTTGAGGTCCTGGTAGCTGAAGCCGCTGAGGTGCAGCATCCTGAACCCCTCGCAGATCTTCATCGCGGCGGACAGCATTGCCCTGAACGATCCGAACCTGACCTTCGCGAGGAGGAAGTTCCCGAACTCGTAGTAGCCCTCGGGGCGGAGGCGCATGATGTAGCCGCAGCAGCCCTCCTCATCCTTCACGGTGAGGTGCTCCGGCCAGAGGAACGCGTCAGAGGGCGCCCCGTGGAAGACGTTGTACTCGAGGTTCCGGCTGAACGCCTCGGTGAGGGGCTTCAGGTACCACTTGAGCGCCATCCTCTTCCCGTTCACCTCCACAAGGTAGACGATGCCCTGTCCCCCGCGGCCGAGTACCTTAACTACTGTCGCGCTTCCCCCGTCACGGAGGTCAATTTTCTGGTTTGTCCTGAGTTCCATAGCCCTTTCTTCAGTATCCGCCGCCCTTCAGATCAAACTCGTCCGAGTCACGTGTTCCGGCCTGCCGGCCGCATGCAGGACAGGTTACTACGGACTCGCCTTTATAGCAAACCATCGCCCCGCAGCCGGAGCAGATGTAGAAGCCCCTCGCGCCGCAGTACGGGCAGCCGTTGTAGTTGTCATCAAAAACCACGCTGCCGTGCACGTGCTGCGAGGCGAAGCCCTCGCGCCTCGCCTTCGCGCGGTCAATCATGAACGCCCAGACGAGCCTGAGCGTGCCGTCCGGCAGCGGATCAACCGTGATGCCGTAGGACCTCCCGGACTCCGGGCACTCCGCCGAGACCGCGAAGGCCTTCCTGCTTACCGGAGTTATGCTCATTCAGTGCCTCCTACTCTGTCTTTGCCGGCAACAGCCGGCGCTGCAACCGCTGATAACTGTATCAGCATGTCTGCCGGATCGCCTGTCAATGCCTCTGCAGCCGTCTGTGGATTTTATCAAGGCTCTTCTTTGCGTCCTTATCACCCTGCTCTGCGGCCTTCTGATACCATTTTGCGGCCTCAGCGTAATCCTGCTTCACGCCCTCGCCTTCAGAGTACATGTCGCCCAGGATAGACTGGGAATAAGAGTCGCCCTGCTCGGCGGCCTGAAGGTACCATTTCTCAGCAAGCTTGTAATTCTGGGGAATTTCATCTCCCTCGTAGTACATATCTCCCAGCTCTGCCGCACTTTCCATATCTCCCTGACTGGCAGCCTTCCTATCTCTCTGACTCAGCAAAATCCTTCTCAACCCCCTGGCCGTAATAATACCTGCAGCCAAGATGGTTCATAGCCTTTACATTTCCCTGTTCAGCGGCCTTCAGATACAGCCTCACTGCCTCGGCATAGTCACGCGCAATGCCCTGCCCGTTGACATACATATCAGCAAGATTGTTCTGCCCGTCTGCGTCTCCGGACTCTGCGGCCTTACGGTACCATTTCACAGCCTCTTGGTAATTTTCCCTGACACCAAGACCTTCATGGTAAATATAGCCAAGCTTGTTCTGTGCCAAAGATAATCCCTGCTCGGCAGCTTTCTGATACCATTTTGCCGCCTCAGCGTAGTTCAGGGCGGTGTCCAGGCCGTAATAGAATTTTTCGCCCAAACTGTACTGGGCACGGGCATCGCCGCGCTCGGCATCACGTAACGCATCCTGTAAATTCATATTCAATGCACCTGACTTGAATCAAAGAGTCCGCCGAACCACAGCAAATGCAGGAGAGAAAGGCATTACCGGTACAGAAAACTTCTGTTTAAGCTGCCTGACCGCAGCACTGTTCGGCACCTGTATTGCTGCGGCATCTGTTCTGTTTTGTTTTGCCTTCCTCAGGGAACATTCCTCATCGACGCGCTCTGCGCTTTTGCCATGCTTTCGTAATCAGCCTTCGAGATGACGGTGCTGAACAGGCCGACGTTCTCGTCTGCAGCGTGCCTGCTGATGCCGGTGTATTCAAGGGACGCATCCTCGTATCTCTTGAAATTGTAGATGGCGCTGTTCATCAGGCTGTCGTTGAAGATGCCGATTGACACCAGCAGCTCGAAATCACTTACGGTCAGTCCTGTCACCTTCTTGAAAAGCCCCGGCTCGAACTGGGTGATGACATCCTTCAGGCAATTTTCCCGGTAATCGGTGAGGTACATGAAGACAGGTATCCTGGTGGCGAACTTGATGAGCTTCTCCTGGATCTGCCTGCGCTTTGTCTTGTATTCCTTTTCTTCCTTCGAAAGCTCTGTTTTTTCCTTATCAGAGAGGCCTTCGCCTTTCTCCTTCTTCGTCTTTTTCACATGCTCGGACTTGTTGATGATCGTCTCAATGTCCTTGTTGAGCTGGCGGAAGCCCTCGATGTTCATGATGGCCTTCATCGCATCCTCGTTGGCAAGCAGCCTTTTCAGGGTCTCGTTGTCAACGTTCACCAGCAGCGCTGACTCCCATCTTCTGGCAAGAAGGGTCGCCGAGGTTCCGGCCATGGTGATGTCAAGGATGTCTGATGCCGAGATCGCGGTCATGGTGCTGCCGTCGTAGGCAAGGACTGGAAGGAAGTGAATGAAGTCTCCGACCTTCTTCTCGGGATTCGTCTCATTGATGTTAAGCCGGCAGCTGTAGTCCGAGATCTGCCTGAGCGCCCGGTCAATGGCGAAGTCGAATATATAACAGTGGGTCTTCATTATTTCGTCAGTGCCGTCTTCCTTACTGATCGTCCAGGGTGACTGCACACGGAACGCCGCCTGGAAGTATGTCTCGGGGCTCGAGAGTTTTCTCAGCATGAATATGCCGGTCCAGGGCTTTATGGTGACTCCGGTGGTGAGCTTGCCGCAGGAGAGCGTTATTGTCTTGCTCTCGAGCGGCTGATCCATTGACTCACGGACAGGCTCAAGCGCCGCGAGGCCTATTCCTGCCTGAGGCCCGGCGCAGACATTAACCTTATAGTCATGGTAGAAGGCGTTCTGCCTTTCCCTGAGAAGGTTAGCCATCGCGTAGCATGAGGCAACATTCGGCAGGAACCAGAACGTATGGTTCAGCACCGAAACCATTCTGATGTCGGAATACGGCATTACAGGCTTTTTCCCCTGGCCGAGCTTCAGATCATCAACAGCTGTCGGCATGTAGGCTCCGCGGATGAGCGAAAGCCATTTCTGCACGTACTCCTTGTAGACGAACTGCGAGGTCTCGGGCTTGCCTTCTTTCTCCGGCTTCGCCGAGAAGAAGGCATTGAGATCGAACTCGTTGAATTCCTCCTTGTAGGCAATGCTGCTGATTGAATCAGGTATCTTGTACGTCATGAGGACGATCTGGGGCATCATGGCATAAGGATTGGGCCCGTCCCTGCTGTCCCATTTCTCCTTTGCGGCCTGCTCGTCTGAATAGGTCCACGAGAAGATCTGATCCTCCATGAACTCGCCTGTGTTCAGTGCCCGGAACGGCGTGCCGGAGAGGTACAGATAGAACCTTGTTGTGATCGGGAGGAAGGACTCGTTGATGGCGTTGTCCGCCTCCGTCTTCTTGTATTTCTCGATGTCAAGGGTATCGTAGGAGTCCTCATCCTCAGGATCGAAGAGCTTTTTCGCTGAATCGCGCCATGCCCCGTAATGGTACTCATCGAAGATGACCAGATCCCAGTTGATGGTGTGGACCCATTCGTTCTTCGCCTTGATGCCGCCGGCCTCGTTGCGTCCAAGGTAATCCTGGAAGGAGCCGAAGCAGACTATAGGCTTTGACTGGTCAAGGTCATCAGGGCTCTTGCCTGTCTCAAGCGCGCGCTCGCGCGAGTAAAACTGCCATCCCTCAAAATCAGTGTGTGAAAGGAGGTCTGTTTCCCATGACTCCTCAACCGCGGGCTTGAAGGTAAGGATCAGGATCCGCTTCAGTCCCATGGCTTTGGCAAGCTCGTATGCTGTGAAGGTCTTGCCGAAGCGCATCTTCGCGTTCCACAGGAATTTTGCGGCATGGCTGGGGTTCTTCTTTTCCTCTGACTCGAAATATGCCTTCGTCATACTGACGGCGCGCTGCTGCTCAGGACGCATGGGGAACGTCTGAGTCCTCGGAGTGCTGCCGAGATTGCCGGTCCTCACAGCGACTATGGCGGCTTTGACATCGTCAGCAGTGCATTTGAACCATTCGGTCTTTTTGCCTGATGGACCTTTTCTCGCATGGATATTGCGGGCCTCAAGCACCTTATGGACATCATGATCCATGAACACGCTGCCGTCATCCCTCATGGCCGGCTCGGTAAGAACGACCGTGTAGGGCTTCTGGCCGTTAGGAAGGAGCGTAGGATAATGTTCCTTCATCCGCTCCTCAATCGGCCTTGAGGTATAAC